>CAZMFH010000067.1:5518-9115 GCA_964565485.1 uncultured Verrucomicrobiota bacterium
GTTCAAAGGCCTGTGTAATGCTCGATCCGGAACGGAGAGCATTGCTCATGGTCATGAGCGCGTCCACGAGTTGTTCGTTAAAGAGGCGCAAGCGCTTGCGCTTTAAAAATTTCAAATACTGGCGCGGCAGACTCAAAGCCGCTGCGCCGGCCAGGCTGCCGGCGAAAAGGCCGCGCATGATGCTTGCCGGACTTTCGAATGAGCCGGCGCAAAAAAAGCAAATCAAAAAAGAAGTCGCTGCGACAATCCATGCGATTTCGACAATGCGCCGCGGCGGGATAAAAAAGAAGATGTCGGCGAATTGGCGCGCTGTGTTCTCGGCGTGAACCTTGGCATAATCTTCCGCGCCGGCCTTAAAAGCATGCGCAACGGTATATGCCAGGCCGGCAAAACAAAGACCGTAAAGCGCGGGGACGGCCAGTCTGACAAAGTTATGGATCAGTGTTTCCATTGGCGTTGATCGAATATGTTTAAATCGCAGGTCATTCCGCGGATTTTAATTTCATCCGCAAAAGTCGGCACGGAACCGGTCGGCGCGAAGCGCCCGAGGACATGCCCTTGCGAGTCGAGCCCGGTTTGGTTAAAGGTGAACAAATCCTGCATGGTGATCCGGTCGCCTTCCATGCCGACAATTTCGGTTATTTGGGTTGCCTTGCGCGAGCCGTCGCTCAGGCGCGCAGTTTGAATAACCAGTTGCACGGCGGCGGCGATTTGCTCGCGAATGGCGCGCGCCGGCAGTTCCACCCCGGACATGAGCGTCATGGTTTCAAGACGCGCGATCACATCGCGCGGCGAATTGGCGTGCACTGTGGTGAGCGAGCCGTCGTGGCCTGTGTTCATGGCCTGGAGCATGTCGAGCGATTCGCCGCCGCGGCATTCGCCGATGATAATCCGATCCGGACGCATGCGCAGCGCGTTGCGCAGCAGGTCGCGGATGGTTACCGCGCCGCGCCCTTCGATATTGGGCGGACGCGATTCAAGGCGTACAACGTGAGCTTGTGAAAGCCGCAGTTCCGCGGAATCCTCGATGGTAACAATCCGGTCGGTGCTCGGTAAAAATGAGCTGATTACGTTCAGAAAGGTTGTTTTGCCGGAGCCCGTGCCGCCGGAGACGATGATGTTCTTGCGCAGGAGCACACAGAGTTTCAGGAAATCGGCAACTTCCGGCACAATCGTTCCAAAGCGAATCAGATCCTTGACGGACAGCAGGTTTTTGGTGAATTTGCGGATAGTCAGGCATGGTCCGTTCAGCGCCAGCGGCGGGATGATGGCGTTGACGCGCGAGCCGTCTTTCAGGCGCGCGTCAACATAAGGCTGGCTTTCGTCAATGCGCCGCCCGATCGGAGCGACGATCCGCTCAATGATGGCCAGGACGGAGCGGTCATCCATAAAAACGCGGTCGCACAATTCCAGTTTGCCTTTTTTCTCAATATAAATCTGGTCGCAGCGATTAACCATGATCTCGGTTATTTCCGGATCAGCCAGCAGATCTTCAAGCGGACCGAGTCCGACGGATTCGTCGAAAATCTCCTTGATCAACGCTTGCGGGTCAATCCGGGCCGGCAGACGATCGCTGACGTCGCCGACGATTTGCTCGATGGTTTGCAGTGTGCGTTCGTGCAGATCGCTTTCACTGATGTGGGCGGCTGTCAGGCGCTTGATGTCAAGCCGTTCGAGCAGTTCGGCATGAATCTGTTTCTTGATCTGGCTGTTTGTAAACCGGATTTGCTGGGCGCTGTTAGGCGGAATGTTTGGTGGCGGCGCGGATGGCGTTTGGCGCGGTTCCGGCGAGGTTTTGCTTGTGGTTAGCCGTGCGATGATGCGGCATTGGCCGATGCGGATGGTTTGGCCGGGCAAAATGCTCGTACGGCCTTGCGCCGGTTTTTCATCCAGAAAAGTTCCGAATTTGCCGCTCAGCACTTCCATGAAGAACCCATCGTGATTGAAAATCAAAATGGCATGCCGGCGTTCGACACCATCGCCGGGAATGATGATTTTATTGCCTTGTTCCGAGCCGACGGGATAGACGCCGTAATCTATGGCATGCTGCTGCGGTTCCAGGCCGGAATGCTGTATTTCAAGTGTGATGGGGGCGGTCATGTTTAAAGATCTTTTTTGTGCCTGATGTTACGTTGTCGGAAAAGATTCATTTCCGGAAGGTGATTTTGTAAATATTCGAAATTAATCGAAGGCGGGTTGGTAATAAAGCTGACGTCAGCCGGGTTGCGCAGCGTCATGGTCAGGCGACCTTTGAGCGATTGGGCAAAAACCAGCAGTTCGGCTTCTTGCGGCGTAACTTCAAAGGTAATTGCATTGTAACCGGGCGCGGATCTTTCCATCCGCCGGGCGGCCGCGCCGGGGCGGTTGGCCAGCATCTGGCCGGTGGCCAGGACGGTTACATCCTGCAGGACGGTCAGGGTTACCGTTTCAACTTCGTTCGGCATTTTGGCGGAAGGGAAAGTGAATGTGCCGAGCACATCAACATGGTCGTTCGGCTTGATCATGCCGCTGACGGAAGCAATGTTGTCAACCGCGATGGAAACGGCGCGCAGATTGGGGTTGATCATTTCGGCCAGGCCTGATTCGCCGGCGGCCGGCACATCCAGGTCCGACCATTGAATGGGGTCGTTGCGGTTGATGGTGAATAAAAGTTTTTTACCGACAATTTCACGCGCCGATTCCGGGAGTACGGCGCGTCCGCCGACGTTGCTTTGGAAAACGGCGTCTTTTTTCAGATCCGTGGCTTTTAAAATACTGCCGGCCGGCAAATCGGTTTTGGCGACAATCACGAAAATACGCCGGGCGCCTTCCATGATCCGTTCCCGTTCGTGACGCAGGTATTGGCCGGTCAGCCAGAAGGCAATCAATCCGGCCAGAATGGCGATGATTAATGTTGATTTTTGTTTCATAAAGGCATCCTCTTGGGTTTGGCAATCAAACTTATCTTATTCCATTCCTATGTGTTTGCGCAACATCATAATGGCGCTTCCTTCCGGAGCGTCGTCCGGCGCAACCGAAAGACATAATAAGGCATCGTCTTTTTGATAAATGGCCAAGGCTGTTTTTGCCGAAGCGGTATCGGCAAAAGGATCAATGCGTTGCCAGTTGCTTTGCCGCAGCATTTGTTCATAATAAGCGCGGACGGCATGTTGATCAGCCGGCGCGGAGCATAGTTCGAAACGGGCCTTGGTCGCTTCATATTCAAGCAGTATCTTGATGCGTCCGCCGGGATAGAGCGGGATGATTGTGTCCTGGACTTGCTGCGCGCCGGATGGGGTGGATTGCCGGTGGCTTAAAGCAAAAAGCAATGTTCGTTTGCTTGTAACTTCGGCATAGGCCAGAAACGTCAAAATGTTTTCGCCTTCGCGTATTCGGCCAAGGGCAAGTTCATTGTTGCCGCGGAACGGTTCGACGATGTTGGCGGGCGAATAGGCTGCCTGGAGTTTGCCGGTTACTTCCGCGATTTCCGCCTGGCAGCCGTAAATCGCCAGGCGGCCACGCTCGTTGTTGATGCGCACGACGCCGTCAAATAATTTGTGCCAGCCGGGGGTTGTCTCCAGCACCGCGCTTCCGGTGGTGGCGCGCCGCCAAAAAACC
>CAZMFH010000067.1:9125-11823 GCA_964565485.1 uncultured Verrucomicrobiota bacterium
AACCCTGGCCGGCGCCGTCAAAACGAGCAAAGCCGCCGTCAAAAACATCAAAACCAAAAATCGTTTTTGCAATGCGTTCAACATCAGTAAATTCCTTCCGCCCAGGTCAACCAGGCATCGCTTGCGACGGTCAGCTCCGTTTGATTGAAAACCAGACGCCGGATAATGGGTATGATGGCAATATTTTGCGAAGCATGGCCTTTGACCAGGCGGAATTGTTCAATTGGGCGGATTGAAGCATAGATTGACGAAAATGCATTGTCCGGAGCGTGGATTCCGTCTTCCGTGCCGGAGATGACGCGCCCTTGTGTGACTATGTTGCGTGGCAACAGTTCCGCCGGGAAAACACAGGTGTGGATGTCGTCGCGCGTGTAGCGGCGGTCGTCGGGTCCGGTTCGCCAGTGTTCAATGTATCTGGCGTCGGAGGCCGTGTAGTAGACCGGCGCAAGAGCGTCCGAGCCGGCTTGGTCGCGCGCTTGTGCCATGGCGGTTGTGCTTGCGTGTGTTAATGCGCCGATTTGCAAAAGGCCGGCGATCAGAATCATAATGACGACCAGCGCAACGGCAAATTCAACCATGGCTTGGCCCGCCTGGGCGTTTTCGTTTGTGGAATGTAGCGTTTGTTTTGGCATTTTGCTTTTTCTGATCAGGGCTGTGCTGTTCAATGCCCGCGTCTGGCGCCACCGCCAGGTGCGCTTGGTCCGTAGATGACGCGCTCGCAGGAATTGTTGGTGTTGTTCAGCCAATCCACGCCATCCTGCCGAAAATTCATGTTTTCCCAGGTCGCAGTAATACTTATAATCTTTATGAAGATGATGGCTATAGCAACCTATATAAAGATGGTTTCTATATTGCTACTTCAATTGATTATAATTATCAAACTAATAACTATACATTAATAATTCGTCCAACCGAAGGTAAAAGTGGGATTATTCCCGAATTTAGAGATTATAAAATTCGGTTTAGAAATACGAAACAAGCAGATGATGTTATTGTCTACCAAGATGGAGAATTAATGGATGCTAAATCATATGTTGAAGATAATGATTTTGTAGTTGAAGTTAAAGGCGTTGAAACAGTTAAACAACTAAGTATTAATTGTAAGGGTAAAGATATAGAAATTGATGCTATTCGGTTAATTAATGATGAAATTGATGACATTATTAGTGACTTAGAGATAACTACAGCTTTAAAAAATAAAATTGCTCATATTATCTTTAGTGATATAGAATTGCGGAAGAAAAGAATTGCCATTCGTAAATTACGGATTGATGGACTAAATAGACGTTTTATTAGAATGTTTATTAAATTACTTGAATATTTAGCAGAAATTTAATATAATTACTATTAAGCGAAAGAAAAAGAGTAGTAACTTATAGACGAATAAAAGAAAGTTAGTGGTTGATGAAAACTAATATTCGAGCGTAAGTGAACTTGCTTTTTTGGTGTTAGGGTTATTCCTTTATCAATAATGAAGCTAGGTAACTAGAAAATAAGGTGGTACCACGAGTAATTTCGTCCTTTGGGATTAATTACTCGTGTTTTTTTTTAAGGAGGATTTATGGAATATATTTTATCAACAACAATTTTAACAATAGTTATTTTTATTATTTATGTCGCCGTTAGTATTTTTACTAAAAATAAACAAAATAATTATCAGAATATGATGGGAATTATGTACTTAAAAAAACGCTTTAATCTTCCTTTAGAAAAGCAAAATTGTCGTTTAATAGCTTATTTATTAATATTATTAAATAGTGCTATAATGGCTTTAACCAGTATTATTGTTTTTACGATTAATTTATCATATTTTATTACTTTACCAATTGGTTTTGTCCTCATGTATGGCTTAATTTATTCCTTATATGGAATTATTGGTAATGGGTTAAAAGGGAGGAATTTAAAAAATGGAAAAAATAAAAAAGATTGAACAAAAATGGCAACAAAGATGGGCGGAAGATAAAGCTTTTGAAGCCGTAGATGACTTTAGTAAGAAGAAATTTTATGCTTTAGTAGAATTTCCTTATCCAAGTGGAATTGGTATGCATATTGGTCATATTAAGGCTTATAGTGGTTTGGAGGTAATCTCTCGCAAAAGAAGATTAGAAGGATATAATGTGTTGTTTCCCATTGGTTTTGATGCTTATGGTTTACCAACGGAAAACTATGCGATTAAAACCAATACCCATCCCCGGGAAGTAACTGATAATAATATTAAAATATTTACGGATCAATTAAAAAGAGCTGGCTTTTCCTTTGACTGGAGTCGGGTGGTTGATACGACCCAAGAAGAATATTATAAGTGGACCCAATGGATCTTCTTAAAGATGTTTGAGCATGGTTTAGCTTTTCGCGATAAGACCTATGTCAATTATTGCCCTAGCTGTAAGGTGGTATTATCCAATGAAGACAGCCAAGGTGGTAAATGTGATATTTGCCATAGTCATATTATTCAAAAAGAAAAAGATGTTTGGTATTTAAGAATTACAGAGTATGCTGATAAATTATTACAGGGCTTAGAAAAAGTTGACTATTTACCAAATATTAAGTTACAACAACAAAACTGGATTGGCAAATCAACGGGAGCTTTTGTTGATTTTAAAATTAAAGAAAATAATGAATTATTAAAAGTTTATACGACTAGACCTGATACTTTATTTGGCGTAACATTTATGGTCATTTCCCCTGAACATCCATT
>CAZMFH010000068.1:0-3102 GCA_964565485.1 uncultured Verrucomicrobiota bacterium
ACGCGTATTCGTCTCATCCGCGCCGGCGTTGATTGTGAGCCGACGACCTTGCTGCCGGGCGCATTGGTTTTGTTGTTTTTAGGTTTGCCGCTCGCGGCGATTTTTTATAAAGGGGCAGTTTGGGCGTTGCTTGGTTTTATGGCTTTATATGGCACAGCTGTTGCCGCAATTGCTTTGCTGAAATACTTTGAGACATTGAACGTCCGGGATTTGCTGATTTTTTTGCTTGTGCCGGTTATGCATGCGAGTTATGGCGTGGCGGAGTGGTCTGAATTGTTGCGCCCGAATCGCGATTTAAGCGAACATTCGTTCACAAAAAAGGCGGGTCAGTAAGCGTATGAGTACACAAATCAGGTTTGGGGTTGCGCGCGCGGCGATTGCAGTTTAAAGCCGGCCAGTTTGTCGGCAAAGAGCGATGGCGGCTTGCCGGAGTTCGCTTGTTGCCGGATTGTATTGGCGAGGTTTTCCGAGGCCAGGCTGATTTCCTCCAGAAACAGCGAACAGGCCATGCTTGTGGCGCCGGCGCTTTCAACATTCTGACGTTCGGCGCGGTCGGAAGTAACCACCAGGATTTTTTCCGGGCAGCCCGATTTGGCGACCATTTGCTCGATAATTGTGTCGGCGGTTTTATCAGCCGGCGCAAATAGAACTTCAACATGCGTGGTGGTTTCATCGTTGACACTTTCCGTGTTTTTGCCGTCAAAGACAATGGTAATCCGTTCGGCCAGCCGCCCGCTTATGCTTTCAAGCATGCGAATCAGGCGCCGGCGTCGCCCCTGGAGATCGTCTGGCAGCCATCCGGTGATATCGCGCGCGCGATAAATAAAATTATAACCGTCAATAACAATCCATGGTTTCATGGCGCGGTGTTTCCGGCGACGATTTTGGAAATGGCGTCCGGCGGCTATTCCGGCGTTTGGATGCGTGGTTTGGGTTGCTGGTTATAGACCTTGGCGCCGGCCGGCACGGAATGGGTCAGCCAGACGTTGCCGCCGATCACCGCGCCTGCTCCGACAATTGTTTCGCCGCCTAATATGGTTGCTCCGGCATAGATGGTGGCGTTGTCGCGCACTTCGGGATGGCGCTTGATGCCTTTAATGGGGTTGCCGTGTTCGTCTTTCGGAAAACTGAGCGCGCCAAGCGTAACACCCTGATAGATTTTGACATTTTTGCCGATGATGCAGGTTTCGCCGATAACAACCCCTGTTCCATGGTCAATAAAAAAACCACTTCCGATTTGAGCGCCGGGATGAATGTCAATGCCGGTGCGCGAATGTGCCAGTTCGGACATGACGCGCGGAATAAGCGGAACATTTCGCCGGTAAAGAACATGCGCAATCCGGTGAACGGCGATGGCTTGCAAACCCGGATAACTCATGACGATTTCCATCAGCGAACGCGCGGCGGGGTCGCCTTCATAAGCAGCCTGAATGTCGCGATTGAGGATGGCGATGCCGTCGGGGAGCGCTTCGATTAAAGACTCGACAGCTTCTTCGGCTTTATGGCGGCAATCGCCACAATCCCGGCATTTTTCAAACTCGCATTGATAACGAAATGCGTTTTCAAGCTGTTCGGCCAGGGTTTCGGCGGTTGAACGGATTTTGACATGATAAAGTGTTTCCAAACGCCGTTCGGTGAACGGCATGTGTCCGTGGCAGCCGGGAAACAAAATGCCAAGCAGATCATCCACCACGGCATGCAGCGCTTGTTGTCCGGCCAGGTTCAGGCGCCGGTTGCTTTTAATGCCGACCTGGCAGTTGATATCATGCGCCAGATGTTTGACCACGTTGGGCAGGGTTTTGTCCATCCATTCCGTGAGATTCATGCCGGTTATCCTTGTTGTTCTATTTTAGCCCCGTGTTATTCGCATCAGAACGCGATCGGCGCCGATGTTGCGCCAGCCGAGTTTCAGACAGGCGGCGTCTCCAATGCCGCGCGGCAGACAAACTGTGCTGATGATGCGAATGCCGTCGCGTCGGCAAAGGTTTCTGAAATCCCTCAGCGTGGATAAGTGGATGTTAGGTGTGTCATGCCATTCAAATGGGATAGTGTCGGAAACCGGCATGCGCCCCCAAAAACCCAGCCGCAGGCGATGACGCCAATTACCGAAGTTGGGAAAACTGACCACCCCCTCGCGGGCGACCCGCAACATTTCGTGTAAAACCAGGCGCGGTTTATGCACGACCTGCAGCGTTTGACTGAGGACGGCATAGTCGTAAGAATCATCCGGAATAACGCTCAAGCCGGAGTCAAGATCGCACTGAAAGACATCCAGTCCGCGGCGAATAACGCTCAGAATGGGTTCGATATCAATTTCCATGCCCAGGCCGGATATGTTTTTATGCGCAATCAATTTGCAAAGCAGTTCGCCGTCGCCGCAACCGAGGTCGAGTACGCTTGTTTTCGGCGTGACTTGCTCAATAATGATGTGATCTTCGTCTTCACGATTGGGAGATGTTGGCCTGATCCGGCGTTTTTTTGGCGTTTGTTGGATGGATGTGGCGCTTGTCTGTGCGGCATCGGTTTCAGAATCTGTTTTAAGAAAAGCGCGCAAGACGTCGCTGAGGCGTTCAATTTCGATCAGAAAGGCATCGTGTCCATAAGGGGAAGGCAGCAGGCAATAGGAGACGTGTTTGCCGGCGCGGAGCAGTGCCTGCGCAACTTCAAGCGATTGTTCTGGTGGAAAGAGCCAGTCTGAACTCAATGCGATCACAAGGAATCGGGTTTGCGGATCAACATCCCGAAAAGCTTCGGCGGGATCAGCCAGATTTTCGGTTAAATCAAAATTATCCATGGCTTCCGTAATATGCAGGTAGGAATTTGCATCGAAACGACTCACAAATTTCGATCCTTGATGATCAAGATAACTTTCCACCTGAAATGCGGTGGCGAAACGGGGCAGGGAGGTGTGGTTGTTCTTTTTTTCGCGCCCGAATTTGCGCTTCATGTTTTCGCTCGAAAGATAGGTGATATGTCCGATCATGCGGGCCTGGGCGAGGCCCTGGGCGGGTATGTTTTGGTTGTTGTAATAGTCGCCGCCGGCCCAGGCGGCATCGGCCAGAATGGCATTGCGTCCGACGATATCGAAGGCGAGCGCCTGCG
>CAZMFH010000068.1:3112-6841 GCA_964565485.1 uncultured Verrucomicrobiota bacterium
GATCTTCCCGGAATCGGTTGTCTCGAATTTCCTGCTGAAGGTTTTTGTTACTGGCGGCAATGACCCTAACATCCACTGAAATGCTCTGTTGTCCTCCGACCCTTTCGATCCGCCCCTCTTCCAGTACCCTGAGAACCTTTGCCTGCGCCGAAAGGCTCATGGCCGAGGCAATGCAGACGCATTGTTTGACCATTTGCGGATAACGGCGGCTCCATTCCAACGCTTGCATGCCGCCAAATGATCCGCCGATTACCGCCGCCAGAGATTTGATGCCCAATTCGCGAAGGAGCAGGCGCTGCACGGCGACCATGTCGCCGGTGGTTATGGAAGGGAAAGCGGAGCCATACGGTTTTCCAGTCTGTGGGTTCAGTGAGGCTGGTCCGGTTGTACCCATGCAGCCGCCCAAAATATTGGCGCAGATAACGTGAAAACGGTTGGTGTCTATGCCTTTGCCGGGGCCGATCATGGCATCCCACCAGCCGGTTTTTTCGCCCCATTGATTGTGAAATCCGGCTGCATGCGCATCGCCGGTGAGGGCATGGCAAATGTAAATGATGTTGTCGTCGGCGACCGAGCGCGCGCCATAACACTCATAAGCCACCCGAAGTTCCGGCAGGGTGCCGCCACGTTCAAGCGCAAAACCTTCCGGAGGCAACGGGATTTTTAGTGTTTTGGTTGCGACAACGCCGACATTGCCGCCATTTGTGTTTATGGAAGAGTTTTTCATAATCTGCCGGAGAAATCCCGTATTTAAGACGCATTAACACATTTCCTTGCAACCATCAAACATTTTTTTGGTTGCGCAGAATTTTGTTGATAACGGCTTGTTGGGTATATTAGAATTCATCTCGGTGAATTCGGCGAATTTGGCGACCAAACAAAAAACTGTTCTGCGGAAGATGGCATGGAAGGAGCATAATGACCGAAAATCTCAAGCAAATTGCGATGCGCATGAAAACATTGCGCGAAATTTCCGGCGTTTCTGCGGAAAGTCTGGCCGGAGAACTCAAAATAGCGGAAGATCTCTATGAGGAATATGAAAGCGGAAGCGCGGATATACCAGTTAGTATTCTGCTGGAACTGGCCCGCAAATTCAATGTGGAATTGACCGCTCTGCTTACCGGCGCCGAGCCTAAATTACATCGCTACAGCCTGGTCAGAGGCGGCAAGGGTGTGGCGGTCGAACGGCGCAAGGAATATAAATACCAGGATCTCGGTTATAACTTTATCCATAAAAAAATGGAAACATTTCTGGTAACCGTTCCGCCGGCGCTTCAGGATGAAAAATTGCATTGTTATAAACATCCGGGTCAGGAATTTACCTATGTGTTGGAAGGGCGCTTGAAGATTGTTTTGGATGGACACGAACTGGTGTTAACTCGCGGAGATTCGCTTTATTTTGATTCCGGTATGGAGCATGCCATGCTGGCGATGGACAATGCGCCGGCAAAATTCATTTCCGTGGTTGTATGATTTTGGCTTTCTGTGAGCATCAGTTCTAACAAGCGTATGCCGCGCCGGGCGCAAGGCGCGGTTTGGATGTGCGCATTTGTAGTTGCCGTGTGCTGGAGGATAACATGATAGAACGGTTTGTAGAGAGGACGGATTTTAAATCTTACGAGGATTTTGTCGGGAATTTTCGGATCAAAACACCGCCGGGTTTTAATTTCAGCTTTGATGTTGTGGATGAATGGGCGCGCCTTGAGCCTGATCGTTTGGCCATGGTTTGGTGCGATGATGCCGGCGCGGAACAACGCTTTACGTTTGCCGATATGAAGCGTTATAGCGATAAAGCCGCGCAGTTTCTTGCGTCGCTTGGCATTCGCAAGGGCGATCCGGTTATGCTGATTCTCAAGCGCCGTTATGAGTTCTGGTTTGCCGCGCTGGCCTTGCATAAGATTGGCGCCGCTTGCATCCCGGCTACGCATCTGCTGACGGCGCGCGATATTGTATATCGCAACAAGGCTGCCGGTGTCAAAATGATCATAGCGGTCAATGATCCGGAGGTGCTGGAGCGTATTGACCAGGCTCGGAAAAATTCTCCATCTTTACAGCAAACGGCGGTTATTGGCGGCGATCGTCCGGGATGGCATAACTTTACCAGGGGTGTTGAACAGGCATCGGCTGATTTTTCGCGCCCGACCGGCGCCGCAGCAACCGCCAATGACGATATTTTTCTGCTCTATTTCACATCCGGCACGACGGGGATGGCCAAGATGGTCCGGCATAATTTTGATTATCCGCTGGGACATATCATTACCGCGCGCTATTGGCAGAATGTGCAGGATGGCGGACTACACCTGACGATTGCCGATACCGGCTGGGCCAAGGCGGCCTGGGGCAAGCTCTATGGGCAATGGCTTTGCGGCGCGGCTGTTTTTACTTATGATTTCGACAAGTTTGTGCCGAAAAATATTTTGGAAAAAATGGCGCAATATGGCGTAACCACTTTCTGCGCGCCGCCCACCATTTTCCGTTATCTGATCAAGGAGGATTTGTCCTGCTATGATCTGAGCGCCCTGCAATACTGCGTGGTTGCTGGCGAACCGCTCAATCCGGAAGTTTTCAGTCAGTTTCGGCGCATGACGGGCATTAAATTGATGGAGGGCTTTGGCCAGACTGAGACGATTGTTCAGGTTGCCGTTTATCCCTGGATGGAACCGCGGCCAGGTTCGATGGGTAAGCCATCGCCGGGCTATGATATTGATATTATTGACGAGCATGGCGGCTCTTGCGAACCGGGGGAGGAAGGTCAAATTATCATCCGCACAGCGCAGGGCAAACCGATGGGTATGTTTGCCGGATATTACCGGGATGAGGCGTTGACCAAAAAAGTTTGGTATGACGGCGTTTATTATACCGGCGACATGGCCTATCGTGATGAGGATGGCTATTATTGGTTTGTTGGTCGCGCCGACGATGTGATTAAAAGTTCAGGGTATCGTATTGGCCCGTTTGAAGTGGAAAGCGCGCTTCTCGAGCATCCGGCTGTTCTGGAATGTGCTGTTACCGCAGTTCCTGATCCTGATCGCGGTCAGATCGTCAAGGCTTCGGTGGTGCTGACCAAAAATTATCACGCCAGCCAGGCGCTGGCCGTGGAATTGCAGGATCATGTCAAAAAAGTAACTGCTCCCTATAAGTATCCGCGGATGATTGAGTTTGTTGCCGAATTACCGAAAACCATCAGCGGCAAAATTCGCCGCGTTGAGATTCGCGAGAAGGATGTCTGTGCGGGCGGCAACCGCGCCCCATGAAAATATGAATGTGCTTGGCATAGAAACGTCCTGCGATGAGACGGCTGTGGCGGTTGTGCGCGGCGGGCGGACGCTTTTGGCCAATGTGATTGCGAGCCAGGTAGAGTTGCATCGTCCTCATGGTGGGGTTGTGCCGGAAATTGCTTCACGCGAACATGGCCTGCAGTTGCCGTTGCTTTTGGCGCGTGCGCAGAAGGCTTCCGGCGTGGGTTGGGATGATCTGGATGCCGTGGCGGCGACTTATGGTCCCGGCTTGGCCAGTTCGTTGCTGGTCGGATTGTCGGCGGCCAAGGCGCTGGCTTTGCGCTTGAATATTCCGTTGATTGGCATTAATCATCTCGAAGCCCATCTCTATTCGGTTTTTTTGGCGCCGGGCGCGCCGGTTTGGGGCGAGATTTGTCCTTTGCTGGCCATGATTGTTTCCGGGGGGCATACCTGTTTGGTTCGTGTCGAAAAGCCGGGAGTTTATCGTTTG
>CAZMFH010000068.1:6851-11713 GCA_964565485.1 uncultured Verrucomicrobiota bacterium
TGATGCGGCTGGAGAAGCTTTTGACAAGGGCGCAAAACTGCTTGGCTTGGAATATCCGGGTGGTCCGGCGATTGAGCGTCTGGCATTATCTGGCGCTCCGGCGGATTGTGATCCGGCGGAGCGCTCGCATCTGAACATGGCATTGCCGCGCGCTTGCAAGATCAAAATTGCACCGGATATCGGATTGGCGCCTGAACTGTGTTTCAGTTTTAGCGGATTAAAGACGGCTCTGCTCTATTATGTGCGCCGAAATCCGGATGCGCTTCGGCCCGGCCATATCGAGCGTCTGGCGGCGGCATACCAGGATGCGATTGTTTCCGCCTTGACGCGCGGTGCGCGACATGCCATTTTGCGTGAAAAAATCGCCTGCCTGGCTGTTGCCGGCGGCGTTTCTCTCAATCGTTGTTTGCGCGCTGCATTGCAGGAATTGGCGGCAACCATGAATGTGAGGCTGTTGTTGGCTGAGCCGGATTGTTGTGTGGACAATGCGGCGATGGTGGCGGGTTTGGCCGGAAGCGGCGGCGGGGTTGCCGGAAACGCGGCGCTGATGCTGGACGTGTGCCCAAATCTTGAGTGGGGGATGGGCGGAAGTTGAAATCATCAAAACAGTTTAAACCAGGGAGTTGAGGCTATGGCGCGTGAATCCATTCTGGTGGTTGAAGATGAGGCGGATATTCTCGAATTGATTTGTTACCACCTTGTCCGCGATGGCTATCGGGTTACGCGGCTTGACTCTGGCGAAAAGGTTTGCGAAACGGCCCAAAAAATCAATCCGGATTTGATCTTGTTGGATTTGATGTTGCCGGGCATGGACGGTTTTGAGGTTTGCCGGCAGTTGAAGCAGGCGCAGCAGACACGTTCGATTCCAATTGTGATGTTGACTGCGCGTGGTGAAGAGGCCGATACCGTGGCAGGGCTTGAGTTGGGCGCTGATGATTATATTGTTAAACCTTTCAGTCCGCGCGTGTTGATGGCGCGCTTACGAACAGTTTTGCGCCGCAAGACTGTGCCGCCGGATGAGGAGACGGCGGTTTTGAAGATTCATGGCATTGAAATTCATCCCGGACGGCATGAGGTGCTTGTGAAAGGTCGGCCGGTTCAATTGACCTATACTGAATTCAAGTTGCTGCATGTTCTGGCGCGGCGGCCGGGTTGGGTGTTTTCGCGTGATCAGATTGTTGATGCTGTGCGCGGCGCGGATTATGCGGTTACCGATCGGGCGGTGGATGTGCAGATTGTTGGGTTGCGCAAAAAATTAGGCGCGCACGGACGTTTGATTGAAACCATGCGCGGGGTGGGCTATCGTTTCAAGGAACAATAAAATCATGCGTGGACGGCGCTTGCGCGAACAGCTTTTACCATCGCATATCTTGCTGGCTTTTTGCGTTTTGTCGAGCATGGCGGTGTTTGCTTTTTTCGTGCTGCGTTCTGTTTTGTTAAGTCAGGCTGTGTCCGGGCTGGAGGATCAGGCGGCTCTGCTTAAACAACGGATTGAGGCGGCCTGGGCGGCAAATCGGCATGATGAAGTTGATGCTTTGTGTAAAACGATGGGCGCGGTAACCATGGCGCGTTTTACTGTTGTTGATCGTGCCGGTCGCGTATGCGGTGATTCGGAGGCAACTGTTGACGGCATGGCAAACCATGCCGGCCGGGTCGAAATCCGGGATGCGCTTGCCGGTCGCATTGGCGTGGCACAGCGGCATAGCCCCACCCAAAAGCATCAGATGCTTTATGTGGCGCTTCCGCTCCATAATCAGGATGGTATTGTCGGCGTTGCCCGCGCCGCATTGCCGTTTCGTTATGTTGATTTGCTTCTGGTTGCGGCCAGGCGTTATTTGCTTTTGGTTGGGTTTTTGATCGGGGTCCTGGCGTTTTTATTCAGCGTCTGGGCGGCATTGCGTGTCAGTCGTCCGTTGGAGATACTGGAAAAAGGCGCGTGTCGTTTGGCGGATGGCGATCTTGCGGCGCGTCTGCCGATTCCGTTGTTGGAAGAGCCGGCGCGTGTGGCGCAGGCGCTGAATCGCATGGCCGGACAATTAGATGAAAAAATAAAAACGATTCTTAATCAAAAGAATGAGCGCGAGACAATTCTGGCATCCATGAATGAGGGGGTGCTTGCTGTTGATTGCGCGGAGCGCATCTTGAGTGTCAATCCGGCTGCTGCGCGTTTGCTGGCGCTGGATGCCGGTCGGGCGCCGGGTCGTTTGCTGCCGGAAATTGTGCGCAACAGCGATTTGCAAAAACTGGTTGTTCGGGCGCTTGCCGAACATGCGCCGGTGGAAGCGGAACTGGCGCTGCATGTGCCCGAAGAGCTTTGTCTGCGCGCGGCTGCGGCGCTTTTGCGCGATGCGCGGGATACGATTGTCGGTGTGGTTGTGGTGTTGAACGATATCACGAGGCTTAAACGGCTTGAAATTATGCGCCGTGATTTTGTGGCCAACGTTTCGCATGAATTACGCACGCCGATAACGGCGATGATGGGGTTTGTCGAGACGCTCAGGGAGGGATCCGCGCTGAAGCCTGGTGATGCGGATCGTTTTCTTGAGATCATGGCCCGTCAGGTTGCGCGCATGGATGCGCTTGTGCGCGATCTGTTGACTTTGTCCCGCCTTGAACATCAGGCCGAGCGTGGCGAGGTTATGCTTGCTGACGGAGGAGTACGGGTTGTACTGGAGCATGCCGTGCAAGCATGTCTGCCGCAGGCGGAAAAAAAGCAAGTTGCCCTTCGTTTAAATTGTCCGGAAGATTTCGTGTTGGCCATGAATGCGCCTCTTTTGGAACAGGCGCTAATCAATTTGATGGATAATGCGGTTAAGTTCAGTCCGTCCGGCGCTGTGGTGTCGGTCAATGCGCGCGCAAGCGACGATGTGATCTTGATCGAGGTCAAGGATGCCGGTCCGGGCATTGCGCCGCATCATCTTTCACGCTTGTTCGAGCGTTTTTATCGGGTTGATTCTGCGCGCAGTCGTCAGGATGGCGGCACGGGTCTGGGCTTAGCCATTGTGCGCCACATCGCGCTTGCGCATCATGGCTCTGTTTCCGTTGCGAGCATACTGGGGAAAGGCAGTGTTTTTACGATACATCTGCCGACGCCATCAAAAAAAACAGCGCCTGCCATATAAAGAGAACTAACCGATTTTTAACGGCGGCCTAACCGGAATCTAACAATCTGCGGGCATGCTTGCTTTCCAATTGCGGCGCTTATTTTGCGTTTCGCCGAAAGCCGGGAACTGTATGCGAGTTTTTGATTATCGCGCAAGACGAGGAGGAAGATTGTTATGTCTTTTCATTTGATGCGGGAAGTGCAATTGCTCAAAAAACAGATTCTGGAGCTTGGCGCTGTTGTGGAAAACACTGTTTTCCAGGCGGTGGATGCGGTTGTGCGCGGCGATTTGAAGATTGCGCGCGGTATTATGGAGGCTGATGCCGAGATAGACCGTACGGAAGTGGAGATCGAGGAAGATTGTCTGAAAATTCTGGCGCTCTATCAGCCGGTGGCAATAGACCTGCGTTTTATTATTACCGCGCTCAAAATAAACAGCGATTTGGAGCGCATTGGTGATTTGGCGGTGAATATTGCCGAACAGGCTCTTTTTCTCGACGCTACGCGTTGCGGAGTGATGCCGTTTGATTTGGCGGGGATGGCCGGTAAAGCGGAAGCGATGCTGAAGCGCAGTCTGGATGCGCTGGTCAATTTGGATGGCGAGGAAGCGCGCCGCGTTTGTGCGGCTGATGACGATGTTGATCAGCTTTACCGGGAGGCATTCCTGCTGGTCAAGCAAACCGTGCGTGCCCGGCCGGAAAGCTTGGATATGATGATGACTTTGCTGATGGTGGCGCGTCAGCTTGAGCGTATTGCCGATCATGCCACGAATATTGCCGAGGATGTCATTTATATGATTGCCGGCCATATTGTGCGGCATCAAAATATTGCCGAACGGGCGTAGTTTGCAAGGCGGCTTTGGTCGCAAGCAAATATGTCTTTCTGCCTGGCGTTGCGCCTGGCAGCGCGTATTGTGTTGCAGAATGGCTTCTGCCGAAACGGACTGACTTCAAACTCCTTCAATCACGAGACGTCCCGTCTTGGGGTCGAACCAGTGGCGTGATTTTAACCGATTTCTAACTTACCCTTAATTTCCGCCTAATCAGGCGCGTGTAGATTGCACTTGTCTTTTGAAGGAGAAATTGTTTCCGCAATCGTGGAAAGGGGGTGATAAACGGGTTGGGCGGTTGGAAATTTTGAGAGTGGTTTGTGTATTAACAATCAGAAAGGGTTATTCGTATGAAAGTAGTTTGGATTGGCATAATGTTGGCGGCATGCATTGCGACGCTTGGCGCGCAGGAAGTCAAGCCGAAGTGGTCGGACAAAATCACGCTCAAGGGTGATTTGCGCTTGCGCGAGGAAAACATCAGGCAGGGCGATGACAGTTCCGGGAAGGGTTCGTATAATCAGAATCGCCTGCGTTTGCGCGCGCGCATTGCGGCCGAAGCGGCGGTTAATGAGGACTTGAAAGCTGTTTTGGGGCTTTCTTCCGGCGATGACGATCCTGTTTCGAGCAATCAGACTTTCGGTGAGGAATTCAGTCGCAAGCCTATTCGTTTGGAGCTGGCTTATTTGGAATGGACGCCGGCCTTTATTTCGGAAATGGGCTTGGGCAAGGCGCATTTGCTGGGTGGCAAAATGAAGAATCCGTTTCTGACAGTTTCCGAATTGATCTGGGACGGCGATGTTAATCCAGAAGGTTTGGCGATAAGTTGCAAGGCGCCGGTTCTGGAAAACCTAGATTTGCTGGCTAATGCCGGCTCGCTCTGGTTTTATGAGCGCAAATCAGATCCGGATACCATGCTCTATGTCGGGCAAT
>CAZMFH010000069.1:0-11336 GCA_964565485.1 uncultured Verrucomicrobiota bacterium
GCCAAAAAACGTTTTGCGCCGATACCATCTCCCACTCAAGCAAAGCCGCCCCAGCTAACGCATCTCCTGGCCGCCGGTAACATTAATCGCCTGACCAGTCATGTAACCGGCCTGATCCGAAGCAAGAAAGACCACCACATTACAAACATCCTCATAGAGACAACCGCGCTTCATGGGCACCTGATCAATATATTTCTGACGCACCTCGGCCTCGCTGATGCCCTGATTTTGGGCATACTGCTTGAAAAGACTGTTCACCCAGAGCGGCGAATCAAGCATGTTGCCCGGACAAACGGCGTTAACCCGCACACCCAGCGCCGCCATTTCCAGCGCCGCGCTCTGCACCAATCCGATCGCGCCGAATTTTGAGGCGGCATAAGCCGAGTTTTTGAACGACCCCTTTTTGCCGGATTTCGAGTTGATCTGAACAAACGAACCGCTCTTCTGCTCCGCCATAACCTTCAAAGCATGCTTCATGCAGAGCATCTGCCCCACCAAATTGACGTCAATCACCTTGCGCCAGCGCGCCACATCAAACTCCGTCAAGGCGCCGGAAATCAGAATGCCGGCATTGGCCACAAAAACATCAATCCCGCCCAACCGGCTTACGGCCTTTCCGACCAACGCCGCGACATCAGACTCCGCCGTTACATCACAAGGCAATCCTGTAACCGCACCGGGGCATAAAGCATCCAGTTTGCCGGCTGTTTGCGCCACCACATCAGGCTGAATATCCGCAATCACAACCCGGCAGCCCTCGCGCAACAGCCGCTCGGCAATTGCCTCGCCCACGCCCTGCGCGGCGCCGGTTATCACCGCTCTTTTGTCCTTCAAAATCATTCTGCACCTCATCCACGTTCAGGGCTCAACAACAATTTTAAGCGATCCACAGCCGGGGTCAGACTGCGTCCGCACCGCTTCCTGGAACTGATCAAGGCGGAACCGATGCGTTACCAGCGGACGTCCGTCAATCTTGCCGGACACAAGCAGATCGCGCGCCTGCAGATATTCGGCATGCGAGGAACTGTTGGCGCCGTGCAGATTGAGTTCATAATAGTGAATCCGATTGACATCCAGCGGCAGCACGGGATCTGATTTCGGCATGCCGGCAAAAACCGAAAGATGCCCGCCGCGCCGCAAGAGATTCATCCCGACCCCCACCAGCGCCTTGACCGAAGCCGCCACCACAATGGCATCCACCCCACGCCCGCCAGTGGCTGTTTTAACCCACTCATCCGGCTTTTGCGCGCCGGTATTGACCAAATCATCGAAAGGCAAGGCAAGTTTTTTGAGCAAGTCCAGACGCGCCTGGGAAACATCCATAATCGTCACGCGTTTTGCACCGCGCGCCCGGGCCACAAGCGCATTCAATACGCCGATAATCCCGCCGCCAAAAATAACGACGTGCTCCGTCTGTTCAAGCGGAATATACTTCATGCCGTTGACGCAGCAGCTCAAAGGCTCAATCAAAGTCCCAATTTCGGCGGGCAGATCATCCGGCACGGAGATCAAACAACCTTGCTCCACAGCCACACGGGGCATGACCATAAACTCGGCAAAGCCGCCGTTAAACTGATAGCCCATCGCAATAAAACCTTTTTCGCAAAGATTTTCGCGATGCGCAGCGCACATCGGGCATTTACCGCAACCGATAACCGTTTGAACGATGTAACGCTCGCCGCGCTTGATGTTTTTGACGCCCGCCCCAACTTCAACCACTTTACCGGTGATTTCGTGTCCGACAATCGCAACATCAACATGTTTTTCACCAGAAAGCACACGCTGGTCGGTTCCGCACAATGCGCAGGCTTCAACAGCCAAAAGCACTTCACCCGCGCCGGGATGCGGAGTGGGCACCTGTTTGACGACTATGACCCCCGGTTTTTCAATAACAGCAGCTTTCACTATTTATATCCTTTCCCCTGAATCACGGATTCAGGAATCCGCAACAGGTTTTAGCAGATTGATCCCATCATATCAAACATTATCGGCAATTCAGCGCTCCAACCGATTGTTCCGGTTTCGAATAACTTCCCGATCGCCATGAAAGGGATTATCAAGTCCAAGCGCGGCAAACTCCTCGTTTTCGTTAACCGCGACAAACGGCATCAAATTGACATTACCGGCAAAATGCAAAAAAAAGTTATTGGCTAAAATTGTCGAAAGACAGGCCTTCCAGAGCGCAGGATCGTCGGAGAGGTAGAGAAAAGGATAATGCAAAGCCTGCTCATAATAGGCCAGACAATTGAACCGTTCGTCCAGAAACTGCGCCTGCCCATCCGCGAGCAGGCGATAGGAGAGATATTCCTGTTCGTAATTGCCTTTTTCGGCGCCATTTTGCACGTCGCGCGACGAATCATGATAAACTTTTTCGAGGTAATCGCGATGCAAGGCGGGGCGCATGACCAAAACCCCCGTATTGATCAAGGGCAAATTGCGCTGCGCGGTGTAGCGCGCATAATGTTTGGAAAAATCGGGTCCCTTTAAATGGAACATGCCGGGCGATCCGGGGCGCTGTTTTTTGCGATCATGATAATTGCGAAATTTTGCCTGCCGGATAAAAATTTTGTAATAATTGAAATCATCGTCTATCATCCGGTCAAAACGCACGACGCCGATGCCGGCGCCGGCCGCGCCCGCGACAATGCAGGGAGCGCGATGATAGTTAATCATGATATCAGCATCCAAAAACACCACATCCCGGTATGCGGCAATACGGGGATGCCCGCAGATTAATAGTTTTTGCCAATTGATCGGACGCAGCGCAGGATTTTCACCGGGCCGCACCGGTTGATCCAAAAGAATTATGTCATAACCGTGCTTTTCAGCATAATGCCGCCAGCTAAACTCACAATGTTGCTTCCAAAGCGCCTGATAAGAATCGCCGCAAAGAAATGTTGTGATCACCTTGTCATTCATCTTGTTTCACCCCCAACCCGGCATAGCCGGAACCATAAAGGATGCCGGCTATGCCGGGTGATCAAATCAATAACAATTTACAGCGTATGATGACAGCACAAAAAAACAATCCTTGCTTTTATTTTTAACTTTCCTGTTGCAGGCGTTCCATGTATTCTGAAGCAATTAATCCATTAGCAACAAGAAGAATGCTTGAAAACCTGACGAACAGTAAAATTGCATGAACAACCCGGCAAAATCCGAATCAAGTTTAGCGGACACAGTCTGGCCCTGGCGCGCCAATGCGCCGGATCAACAGCAGACAACAGCACGCAAGCGCCGACAACGCGCCATTATCCAAGGCGCAATTACAGCAACCCTGGCAACATTATTGCTGACCGTCTGGCACAAACAATGGCTCGGATTGATTGTGTTCATCCTGAGCGGGGTGATCATCACCGCCGGATTCCTGGCGCCGCGCATTTTTCAGGCACTGGAAAAATTTGGGCAATGGCTGGGACATGCGGTCGGAGTCGGCATCACCTGGCTGCTTCTCACGCCTTTTTTTTATATTTGTTTCACCGCCGGCCGCCTGTTGTTGCTGGCCATGCGCAAGGATCCCCTGCAGCGCGGTTTTGAGCGCAGCCGTAAATCATACTGGGTGGACCGCCGGAGCGTCGCAACCCCTCAATATTATACAAGACAATACTAATGAATATTCTCGGCATCAGCGCCTATTACCACGATTCCGCAGCCGCTCTGCTGAAAGACGGCGAAATTATCGCCGCCGCCCAGGAAGAACGATTTTCGCGCAAAAAGCACGATGCCGGCTTCCCCCGGCATGCCATCCGTTATTGCCTGGCTGAAAGCGGAATTACACAAGGGCAACTGGATGCCGTGGCATTTTATGACAAACCCATCTCAAAATTCGCGCGGATTCTGGAAACTTATTTCGGCGTTGCCCCGCGCGGATTGCAATCCTTTATGATGGCCGTGCCGCTCTGGCTCAAACAAAAGCTGTTCATTCCGCTGGAAATTGAAAGCACACTGGAAGACATGGGCCTTAAACCGCGTCTGCCGCTCTATTTTCCGGAACACCACGAAGCGCATGCCGCCAGCGCTTTCTTCCCCTCACCTTTCCGGGAAGCGGCCATCATGACTTTGGACGGAGTCGGCGAATGGGCAACCAGCGCCATCGGACGCGGACGGGACAACCGGATGGAAATTTTGAAGGACTTGCGTTTCCCGCATTCATTGGGGCTGCTTTATTCGGCCTGCACTTATTTTACCGGGTTCCGGGTAAATTCCGGCGAATACAAACTGATGGGACTGGCGCCATACGGCAAGCCGGTTTACGTCAAGCGCATGCTCGACAATCTGCTGGATCTCAAAGAAGACGGTTCGTTCAGGATGAACATGGATTATTTTGGATATCTGGACGGCCTGACCATGACCAACCCCAACTTCAGCCGCTTGTTCGACGGACCGCCGCGCAAAGCCGAAACGGAAATTACGCAACGCGAAATGGATATCGCCAGCTCCATCCAGGCCGTTACCGAAGAAATCATCATGCGCATGGCGCGCTACGCGCGTGAATTGACCGGGCTCGACAATCTTTGTCTGGCCGGCGGCGTGGCCCTCAACTGCGTGGCCAACGGCAAACTGCTGCGCGAAGGCCCGTTCAAAAACATCTGGATTCAGCCGGCCGCCGGCGATGCCGGCGGCGCGCTGGGCGCCGCCCTGCTCACGGCGCACATGGCGCACAATATTCCGCGCCAGGCGGATGACAAACACGACAAAATGCGCGGAGCCTATCTGGGACCATCCTTTGCCGATGCGGAAATTGCCGCCTGGCTGCAAGCCAGAGGATACCATGCCGAACATATCGCCGACCCTCAGCAATGGGCCGAACGCATAGCCGGTCTCATTGCGCAGGAACAGGTAATTGGACTGGTGCAGGGCAGGATGGAATTCGGCCCGCGCGCGCTGGGCGGGCGCTCAATTATCGGCGACGCGCGTTCGACCAAAATGCAGTCCATCATGAATCTCAAAATCAAATACCGCGAATCCTTCCGACCCTTTGCGCCATCCTGTCTGGAAGAGCGGGCCGGAGAATATTTCGAGCTTGACCGCCCCTCACCCTACATGCTGCTGGTGGCGCAGGTGCGCAGCGAACGCTGCCGCAATCTGAGTGAATCGGCAACGCTTTCCGTGCGTGAACGCATTAATCAGGCACGCTCCGACATTCCGGCCATCACGCATGTGGATTATTCCGCGCGTGTCCAAACGGTTTCGTCCGCAACCAATCCGGACTATTACCGCATCATCCGCGCCTTTGAGCAGCAAACCGGCTGCGGCGTGATCATCAACACCTCGTTTAACGTGCGTGGCGAGCCGATTGTCTGTACGCCGGAAGACGCTTACCGCTGTTTCATGCGCACGGAAATGGACTGGCTCGTTCTGGGCCGTTTTATTCTGGACAAAAAACTCCAGCCGCCCTGGACGGAAAAAAAGAACTGGCGCGAAGATTATGTGCTGGATTAACATAGGGAACAACACGCCCTGATAAACCGGAAGGGAATTTATGCGATTGATAAAATACCTGGGACGCTTAATGAAGGAATTTTTGGGTTTTGCCTGGCACAACAAAGCCTGGTGGATTGTGCCGGTTGTGTTCGTATTGCTCCTGATGGCGCTGGTAATTGTGCTCGGCCAGACCACGGCGCCCTTCATTTACACTTTGTTTTGAGCGCGCCGCCCGTCAAAATCTGACGGGCGCGCAAGCGCAAACAGCCGGAAAACTCAACTTATGCAAGCAGAAACCTCGTCCAAAACCGCCGCGCGCGCGGCGGTTGCAATTGCAGCGCAACTGCTCGATTGGTTTTTAATCCCTATCCTGCTTGTGTTCCTGGCGGCATGGATTTTAACACCGCTGCGTCTAAACATCGGACCGCTGCACGCAAAAGTATCGTGGGGCTGGAAACCGATTTTGTTGCTGACCGCAACGCTCGGCGGGCGGCTTTGTCTGGCCTGGCATGCCCGGCGCTCCGGCCTTAAACCGGTCGGCATTTGGCGGAGCGCCCGGATGCGCCGAACGCTTATTGCGCTGCTGGACAGCCTTTGCGCAGCCACAATCCTGCTCATTCCAATAGTCTGGATCGCCGATCCGCTCTCAGCGCCGAACGCATTTTTTCCCATTCAAATCAACTGGAGCATTCGTACGGCGCTGACCCCGCTGCTGATCATAGCCATACGCATATTGATTCAAAAAACACTTTTTGCCGAATATGAGGCGGTCAAAGGATTTCTCGATAAAATGCTTTGCAAAAAGATATGCTTTGCGCTTCTCGTTACTTATGTTTTTTTTGGATTGTTTGAAACCATCCTGATGCGCGCCAAATTCAATGCGGCGCTGCCGCCCATTGTCTTCCAAGGGCGGGACAACAAGGGCGGTGTTGAAGTGCCCGAAACCCTGCCTGACCCGGAACTAATGTTCAAATTCGCGCCCGGCAGTCGTTTCCATGGCCGCGTGATCAACAGCCTCGGTTTTCGCGAACGCGAGGTTAATCCGGTTAAAACACCGGGCGTCATTCGCGTGTTATGCATGGGCGATTCTGTTACCGCCCAGGGCCGCCCGGGCTATTCCCAGTATCTGCACGAACTTCTAAACGCCGACCCGCCGACCGCGCAACAATGGGAAGCCTTCAATATCGGCCTCCACGGCTACTCCTCCCTGCAAGGGTTGCGCTTGTTTCAAAAAACAGGGCGCGCGCTGGCGCCCGACATTGTTACCGTTTATTTCGGCTGGAACGATCACTGGCTGAGCAACGAAGCCGACCGCCAGAAAATGGGGCTGGAAATGAAACCTCTGGCCGGACGCATCTTCGAGTTACTGCGCAAAAAACGTGTTTTCAGTTTCGTGGTCTGGTGTCTGGGGCCATGCCAGCAGATCGCGCGGCGTGAAACCGGCGCCGAGCGCGTTTTGCGTGTGCCGCCCGAAGCTTATCAGGCCACCATGAAAGCGTTTGTCCGCGAAATCCAGGCGGCCGGCGCGACGCCGGTTCTGATTACCGCGCCGGGCCGCTCTTTAACACGCGAAGTCGTCAACAAACGATATGTTCGCTCAATCGAAGAGGGCAACCAAACCCATGCGGAATACGCGCAAATCACACGCGAAGTCGCCGCCCAAACAGGCGCCGAGCTGCTTGATCTTGCCGAACTGATGGCCGCTCCGGAATATGACGCATTGCTTGCGCCCGACGGCATTCACTTTGATTTTTATGCGCAGGAAGGTTATATGGAACAGGATCCCCCCGATCAACCCGGGTTGCGCCATATCGCCCGCGCAATTGACAGCCATATTCGGCAACTCGTCAAAAAACCGATCTGGACGGAACGCCACTAACCATATTTTCCCAAAAAGAGGATCAAGCCATGGCCCAAACGAGCATAGTGGTTGCGGAAAGCAATCCGGAACTGGCGGCACAGTTGCAAGACATTCTGGGCAAGCTGGGGTACACCGATTGTCGCGTGGCAACAACGCTGGCAAATGCCATTGATCAAGTCAAAACCGCCAAACCGGATCTCGCGATCATCAACATCCGGATGGAAGACCAATGGAAAAGCATTCAAACTGCGGAAGCCACGCAGCAAAAATGGAATGTCCCGGTGATCCTGCTGACCGATCCCAACGACACCGAGGCCTTGCAACGCGGCAAGGCCATCGGCGCGGCCGGTTTCATACGCAACCCACCCGACTCTAATGAAATTCTGGCCACCATTCAGACAACACTCGACAAGCAGTGGATCGAACGGCGTCTCCAGGAAAGCGAACAGAAATACCGTTCGATGATGGAGGCCATCGGCGACCTGGTATATATCTGCTCGCCGGACCGGCGCGTTGAATACATCAATCCGGCCATGAAACGGATGCTGGGGCGCGATGCGACCAACGAGACCTGTTACCGCATTTTCTTTGAAGGCGCGCAGCCCTGCGCATGGTGCGTCATGCAACAGGTGCAAAAAGGCCAGATTGTGCATCATGAATTGACCAATCCGCGCGACGGACGCGTCTACCATGTAACCAGCACACCCATCGTGCATGCCGACGGCACGATTTCCAAAATGTCCATCATGACCGACATAACCGAACAGCGCCGCGCCGAGCTGGCGCTCAAGGCCAGCGAACTCCGCAATCGCCGGCTGGTCGAATCCGTTACCGATTACATTTACACCGTCAAGGTGCAAAACGGCCGCGCCATCTCCACAGCGCACGGACAGGCCTGTATTACCATCACCGGCTGGACCTCGGAGGAATACGCGGCCGATCCCGATCTTTGGTTCAAAATGGTTTATGAGGAAGATCGTTTGCGCGTTCTGGAACAGGCGGCCAAATTACTGGCCGGGCAAAGCAGCCAGACCCTGGAACACAGGATTATCCACAAAAACGGCCAAATCCGCTGGATCCGCAATACGCCCGTGCCGCATCACGACAGCCAGGGCGAACTGATTGCTTATGACGGACTGGTATCCGATATCACCGAGCGCAAGCAGGCGGAAGAACAACTCAAGGAACATGCCCGCAAACTGGAGATTCTCAACCGCATCATCAGCGCCGTCAACCGCGCAACAGATCTGACCGCCATGCTCGACGAAGTCCTGCGCGCATCGCTTGATCTCCTGCGCTTTAGCGGCGGCGGCATTTATATGGTTGACGCCAAATCCGCAACCGCCGAATTATCCTCGGCATACAACCTGCCGCATGAATACGTGCGCGCGCGTCGGCGCGTGAACATTCTTGAGCACCAATACAAAGAGTTTTTTTTCGACGGCAAGCCGCTTTTTGCCGACAACTACGCCCTGATCGCGCCGGACAAGGCGCGGGCATGGCAGATTGCTTCGGCAACCCGTGTGCCGCTGACCGCCAAAGACAAAATCATCGGCGGCCTGCTCCTGGTCAACCAAAAGCTGCATCATTTCGACGAAGCCGAACGGGAAATCCTGATGGCCATCGGACGGCAAATCGGCACCGCCATTGAAAAAATCCGCGCGGAACGCGCCTTGCGGGAAAGCGAAGACAAATACCGCACGATATCCGAACAATCACTGGTCGGCATTCAAATGATCAAAGACGGCAAAATGATCTTCGTCAATGACGGCTGGAGTAAAATCACCGGCTACAAACGCGAAGAAGCTTTAAACTGGGAATTCGAGGAATTTCAACAAATCATCATGCCGGAAGACCGCAAAATGTTCCTCGATCAAGTCCGCAAAAAACAACTGGGTGTTACGGAAGGCGTCATGCCGGTCTATGACTTCCGCTTTATTTCCAAAAACGGACAGGCGCGCTGGGTTTTGCTCCATTCCAAATCGGTGCAATTCGCCGATGGTCATGCCGTCATTGGCGTCGTTATTGACATTACCGAGCGCAAACAGGCTGAACAGGATTTGGCCAACGCCAATCGGAAGTTGATGGCGCGCGAACAGGAACTGCTCGGCGCCAACCGCGACAAGGAAGTTTTGCTCAAAGAAATTCACCATCGTGTTAAAAACAACCTGCAAATAGTTTCAAGCCTGCTCAAACTGCAGTTGGGCCATCTGCGCGACCAACAGGCTGCCGCCATCATCCGGGACTGCCAAAACCGCATCCGCTCGATAGCCATTGTCCATGAGCAACTCTATCAATCGCGCAATCTGGCGGAAATTGACGTCGGCCATTACATCCACAACCTGGCCAATCATCTCTTCCGGACATTCCTGATTGATCCGGGCATGGTCAAGATGCAGATTGCCGTGGACGACCTCGCCCTGCACATTGACCAAGCCATTCCATGCAGCCTGATCATCAATGAACTCGTTTCCAATTCTTTGAAATATGCGTTCCCGGAAAACCGGCGCGGCACAATCAATGTAACCATTCAGCCGTCTGAAGCAGGTCAAATCAAACTGCTTGTCAGTGATGACGGCGTCGGACTGCCGGCCAACATTGACTTTAAGAACACGGCCTCACTGGGACTGCAACTGGTTATGACGTTTGTGGAGCAATTGAACGGAAAAATCTCGCTTGCAAGCGGCAAGGGCACAACATTTTCCATTACTTTTCCGGCAATCCGCAAAAAAGAAACCGGCCAAAACAACTGTACTCGCGCCCAAGGAGAGTCGAACTCCTCTTCCCAGGATGAAAACCTGGTGTCCTGACCGATAGACGATGGGCGCAACTCAAAAGGCAGGCAATATAACAAAAATCAGGCCGCAGGCAACCTTAAAAACACATTTTTTTTCACAAGCTTCTTTTTTGCTTGAACAATACGGTTGGAATCAAATAGAATGCGGCTTTAAAAATCAATCAGCATCAGGGAGTTTTTCCATGGCACGTTTATGTGATATTTGCGGCAAAGGCTTGCGCACCGGCAACACAATTGTCAGACACGGTATGCCCAAGGCAAAAGGCGGAATCGGCTTGCATACCACCGGCATTACGCGCCGGCGTTTCCTGCCCAATCTCCAAAAACTGAGGGTCGTCGAAAACGGCGGCATCGTTGTGCGCAAGGTCTGCACCAATTGCATCAAGTCCGGCAAAATAATCAAAGCCGGACGCGGACTGCCACGCCCGCCCAAAGCAAAGGCGGAATAACCGGCGCGCGCTGCAACCGGCTCTTATATTCAGCCTAAAAATCGGCATCTCGGATCGGGCCATTCCTGGCACAGCCCCATCGGTTGATTCGCGCCGGCAATCAACTCCCGGCGCCGGCCAGAAGTCAGAATTTAAAATCCAGCAAATCGCTTATCATAAACAGTTTGTATTTATTCTAAATTCTGACTGAATTCTTTCAAAACGTGAGTTTTGAAATTAGCTAATCCGGCAGAAAATATTTTTTTGACCGGACAAGCCGCGCCAAACAGATTACAGATGACAGCAGCCAATGACATCAAAAATTTACCGCCATCTGTCTGCCGCCTGGAATCAGCCCAATGGTTACAAAGATATCTGCCGCATCGGATTGCCGCTGATCATCAGCATGTCGTCGCACACGGCGATGCTTTTCACCGACCGCCTTTTTCTGGGACGCTACGCGCTTGACGCCATCGCGGCTGCCGTGCCGGCCGGCCTGCTGGCTTTCATGTTCGCTTGTTTCTTCATGGGCGTGGTGGAATTTACCAATGTTTTCGTGGCCCAGTATATCGGCGCAGAAAAGCCGCGCAAGGTCGGCTGTGCGCTCTGGCAGGGAATTTATTTTGCGCTTGGCGCCGGACTGCTGTTGGCAGGCCTGTCTTTCGGCGGCGAAACGATTTTCCGCTGGACGGGACATGCGCCGCAAGTGCGCACGCTGGAAGCCGTCTACTTCCGGATTCTGATGCAGGGCGCGGTGTTCGGGCTGCTCCAAACGGCATTGAGCTGTTTTTATTCCGGACGCGGCATGACCATTCCGATCATGGTC
>CAZMFH010000070.1:0-11258 GCA_964565485.1 uncultured Verrucomicrobiota bacterium
TAAACGCGCTGGCCAAAACAAGACATTTCAGTTATTATACCTGCTTGAATTTTAATTTTTGGGAAGCTTTTGTGCCAAACAAGGTGTGAGTTTTTTATGCCGATGCTGACACGCGAACCTGAATTTTTGCCGCCGCCCATGAATGTTGCGGGACGTTTCGGACGGGTGGTCTTGCTTTCCTGCCGCAATGCGGGGCGCGCTCTGCTTATCTTGTGGGAGGCGGCCCTGGCTTTGCGCTTTATGCTCGGCAAACGTTCGCGTCCGGTGGTTTTTGCGCAGCTCTATGTTGCCGGGATCAAGAGCCTGGGGGTTATTTCCGTGGTGGCGATGTTCACCGGCATGATTCTGGCGCTGCAGACCGGCATTGAGTTGCGTAAATTCGGGCAGGAAGTGAACATCGGCGCGGCGGTCATGATTTCCATGTTGCGTGAAATGGGTCCGTTTATGACGGCCTTGATTCTTTCCGCCAGTGTCGGTTCGGCCATGGCCGCGGAATTGGGCACGATGACGGTTTCGGAGGAAATTGCCGCCCTGGAAGTTATGTCCATTAGTCCGGTTCGTTTCCTGGTTATGCCGCGTTTGGCGGCCATGATGATCATGACGCCGCTGCTGGCATTTTATGCCTGTATGCTTGGTGTTGTCGGCGGCGCGCTGGTTGGCTGGACGCAGCTTGGCGTGGCTCTGCCGGCTTATCTGGATAATGCCACGCGCTGGGCGGAGAACAAGGATCTGTATGTTGGCTTGTTCAAGTCTTTTGTATTTGGGATCATGATTACCATCATTTCCTGCCATCAGGGTTTCGCAACGACGGAAGGCGCGGTTGGCGTGGGGCGCTCGACCCGGCGCAGTGTGGTGATATCGTTTTTATCAATTCTGATTGTCGGTTATATTATTACCAGGTTGTTTTATCAATGATTCGGTTTGAACGTGTTACAAAATATTTCGGCGAACGCAAGGTGCTTGACGCTGTTTCGTTTGAGGTTCAGCCCGGGGAAACTTTTGTGATTGTGGGGTTTTCGGGCGCGGGCAAGAGCGTTACATTAAAGCATATGATTCGTCTGCTTACGCCGGATATGGGCAAGGTTTATATTGCCGGCGAAGCCATCAGTTCCGCCGCCGGCGGAGACTTGCGGAGGATTCGCGAGCGTTTTGGGGTGCTCTTCCAGGGCGCAGCCTTGCTCGAATGGCTGAATGTGGGCGAAAATGTGGCCTTGCCGTTGCGCGAAAAAACAACTTTAAGCGATGCGGAAATCAACCAGCGTGTTGCTGAAAAATTGCGCCAGGTCAATTTGGAAGGCGTGGCGCGTGTGATGCCGGCCGAGCTTTCCGGCGGAATGCGCAAGCGGGTGGGGCTGGCGCGCGCCATTGTTATGAACCCGGCCATCATTCTTTATGATGAGCCTACTTCCGGGCTTGATCCGGTTACTTCGCGAGCCATAGATCAGTTGATTGACCGCATGCGCCTGGAGTTGAATGTAACCAGTGTGGTGGTTACCCACGATCTCTTTAGCGCCTTGGCGATCGGCAATCGGATTGCCATGATTTATGAAGGACGCATTATCGAATGTTCGCCGCCGGCGGAATTTGTGCGTTCGCAAAACGAAATTGTCAAAAGTTTTCTGGACGCGCAATATATAACCAGGCGCGGCGCCTGGGAAAGGACTTCATCATGAGACGGCAACATATGCGGGAACTGACGCTTGAGGTGATTGTTGGGACATTTATGTTTGTGGCGCTCTTTGGCTTGTGTGTTTTTACGATTGTGCTCAGCCGTGAAAATTTTTTGCGCAAAAGCTATATGTTTGAAGTGGTTTTCGACGACATCATGGGGTTGCGCGAGGGAGATAATGTGGTCATGCGCGGGATGAACATCGGCAAGGTCAGGTCGCTTGCGCTCCGGACAAACGGGGTTTTGGTTGCCGCCGCGCTTGATCAGCCGGTGCGTTTGAAAACCGATTATGAAGTGGATATTATTTTTACCTCCGTTCTGGGCGGGCGTTATATGCAGATTCGCGAGGGCGCTGCCGACGCCAATGAATTGACGCCTGGCGAGCCTGTGCGCGGACGGCCGCCCAAGGATGTCATGGCGCTGGCTTCCGAGGTGGCGGCCGATTTGAAGGAGATTACCGGAAAAATCAACCGGGGCGACGGCACTCTGGGCAAGCTGGTTAATGATGCGCAACTTTATAATGATGCCCGCGATATTGTTGATGAAATCAGGGTGTCGCTCAAGGAGCGGCATTTACTGGCGAATATCGAGGCGGCTGCCGCCAATCTGAATGAGATCACCGCCAAAGTCAACAATGGCGAGGGAACCCTGGGCTTGTTGGTCAACGACAAGGCGCTTTATCTTGAGGCCAAGCAGATGATCAGTGACGTGCGCGCAACGCTTGATGATTTGCGCGAGACATCGCCGATTGTAACCTTTTCGAGTATTTTCTTCGGCGCGTTTTAACTGTCAATGGCGCGCGCGCTGTAATTGGGCGCTTCTTTCATGATCTTTACGTCATGCGCGTGCGCTTCGCGTACGCCTGCCGGTGAAACACGCGCCAGGCGTCCATTGCGCCGCAATTCGTCCAGCGTCCGGCAGCCGCAGTAGCCCATGGCTGCCCGCAGTCCGCCGCAGAATTGGGTGATCACTTTGTTCAAGTCTCCCGAAAAAGCAACAATGCCTTCCACGCCTTGCGGAATAAGTTCGTCGCTGCGCGCGTCAGCCTGGCCATAACGTTCGCGGCTGCCTGCGCCGGTTTTCATGGCCGCCAGACTGCCCATGCCGCGATAAACCACATAATGGCGGCCCTGATAAATTATTTTTTCTCCGGGACTTTCGTTTGTTCCCGCGAACATTGAACCCATCATGACCGTATCGGCGCCGGCTACGATTGCCTTTGGAACATCGCCGGAATAACGGATGCCGCCGTCGGCGATGATCGGCACCTCGCCTTTCAGGACGCGGGCGCATTCGTAAATGGCCGAGATTTGCGGTATTCCCACACCGGCCACGACGCGCGTGGTGCAGATTGAACCGGGACCGATGCCGACTTTGACGGCGTCCGCTCCGGCGTCTCGCAAGGCTTCGGCCGCTGCGCCGGTGGCAATATTGCCGGCGACAATGTCTATATCGGCGAAGCGGCTTTTGAGCCACTTGCACATTTCAATCACGCCGCGGCTGTGTCCGTGCGCGGTGTCCACCACCAATACGTCCACATCGCGTTCCGCAAGCGCCTCCGCCCGTTCGTGGTCATCCACTCCGATTGCCGCGCCGACGCGCAGGCGATGCCGCGCATCGCGATTGAAGAGTGGTTGGGCGTTTTCTATCAGCATGCTGACATCAGAAAAGCTGTAAAGACCGACGAGCCTTCCTTTTTCAACCAGTGGCAGCTTGCCGATTTTGTTGCGCTTCATGATCGTATAGGCGTCCTGCAGGGATGTTTCCGGAGGGGCGCTGATAATGTTGGTCGTCATAATGTCCGCTACACGCGCGTCGTCATCATGCGCAAATTTCATGTCGGCGGCGGTCAAAATGCCGACCACATGATCCTGATCATCAAGCACCGGAAAGCCCGAAAAGGCATAGCCTTTTTCCGTTTTGCGCTGCTTGACCCGGCGCAGTGTGTCATGGGCGCGAAAGGTTATTGGAGCGCGAATCAAGCCGTTGAGGTGATGCTTGACGGCATCCACCTCGCGGCTTTGTTGCGCAATATCGAGATTTTTATGGATAATGCCAATGCCGCCCAGCAACGCCATGGCAATCGCCATTTTGCTTTCTGTCACTGTGTCCATGGCGGCGCTGACAAACGGAATGCCGACCGGAATGCGTTTGGTCAACCGCCCGCTGATGTCGGCGTCCTTGGGCAGGAAATCGGCATAATCCGGCAGAAGCGAAACATCATCAAATGTCAGGGCGTCGTGAGCAAAAGCGGCCATAAATTTGGCGACAGCGCGTTCGGTTTGCATAACTGCTATACTCCTCTGTTTTGATTTAAAACATAAAACTCATGTGCATGCCGTCCGGCTTACTTGTTCGGCACCGTCAAGACGGATCTGATTGCATGCGTCAGGTTGTCGGCATTGAACGGTTTTTGCAGAAAGGCGGATTTTGTTTCCAGGGCGCCGATTTGTGAAGCGGCGTTTGAGGCATACCCGGACATGAAAAGCGCCTTGAGATCGGGCCGTTTTGCGCGCAACCGGCGCAACAATTCTGCGCCGTTGATTTCCGGCATGATGATGTCGGTCAGGAGCATGTCAATTTTGCCGGGATGCTGTTCGCTCAGACGCAATGCTTCTTGTGCGTTGGTAGCGGCAAGCACTTCATAGCCGAGTTCGGAAAGGATTTGGGAAACCATTGAGACAATGTTGCGTTCGTCATCTGCGATCAGGATGGTTTCGTTGCCGCGCAATAAATCCGTTTCAAGCGGATTGATTGCTTCGTCGGGAATATCGTGTTCCCGGCACTTTGGCAGATAAATTTTAAATGTTGTGCCTTTGCCTGTTTCCGAATAACAGGAAATATGGCCGTTAAACTGGCGGATAATGCCATAGGTGGTTGTCAGGCCGAGTCCGGTGCCCTTGCCTTTGGGTTTGGTGGTGAAAAACGGTTCGAAAATGTGTTCTTGCACTTGCGGGGACATGCCGCAGCCGGTGTCGCTGATTTCAAGCAGCACATAGGCGCCGGCTTTTAATTCGGGATGTGTGCGGCAGAATTGAGGATCCAGTGTTGTGTTGACCGTTTCAATGATCAATTTGCCGCCCTGCGGCATGGCATCGCGCGCATTAATGGCCAGGTTGATGATAATCTGCTCAAGCCGCGAAACATCAGCTTTGATGTTGGCCAGATGGCGGTCCAGGCGCATGATCAGTTGAATGTTTTCCCCGAGTGTGCGTGTTAAGAAATGTTTTGTGTTTTTGATGATTGTATTGAGGTTGATGATGGTTGTCTCAATCTCCTGATTGCGGCTGAAATTAAGCAATTGGCGCGTGAGCGCGGTGGCGCGCTCGGCGGCCTGAATTATTTCCTGGATGTCTTTTTGGCGGGGGTCGTCGGGAGTGGTCATTTTGCGCACGAGCGAACCATAACCGAGAATGGCTGTGAGCATGTTATTGAAATCATGCGCGATGCCGCCTGCCAGGCGGCCAATGGCTTCCATCTTGGATGTTTGGTGTTGAATGGCTTCGATTTTCCGGAGCGCTTCGGCGGTTCGGTATTGTTCGGTGATGTCGCGTGCAATCAAAATGGCGCCGGTTGTATTTAGCTCGTCATCCTTGATCGGGTAGGCGGATATGTTGAACCAGCCTTTGGGATTGGCAAATTCTATTTCCCCAATCACATAGGGCGATTGGGTTATGGCGTCAGGCAGCGTCGGGGATTGAAAATGATTGTTCGGCGCGCCGCTGAAGAGTTTGCGGTAATCCAAGCCGGTCAATTTTCCGTACAGCGGCTGAAAACGCGCGAGCATGGAGCGGTTGGCGCGTAAAATGTTGCCGGCATGGTCCAAGAGGCACATGTAATCGGTAATGGCGTCAAAGGAAAGTTCCCATTGGCTTTGGGAGGCGATTAGCGCCCGTTCCACGTTCTGGTGGGCGGAGGCATCCTGAAAATGCAAAATAACCGCCGGTTGGCCGTTATATGAACTGTTGGCGATCAGGGTGATATGAAAAGGAACCGTCCTTCCGGAACCGTTGAGCAGCGCTCCATCCATAATGGTCCATTCGCGCTTGATCAGTTTGGCAAGATCATGCTCCCATTGCGCATGATTTTCCGGCGGAACGAATGCCGTGATATGTTTGCCTTGCAGACTTTTGCTTGAATGGTTCAGAAAACGCAGAAAGGATTCGTTGGCTGTCTGAATGAATCCTTGGTTGTTTAAAAGGACAATCACATCCGGGGAATGCAAAAAAATATCCCGCAGCCATCCCGATTGTTCAATTTCCTGTTTTGATGAAAGTATCATGGCATAAAGCGGCTTTTTTTGAATTTAAAACATAAAAATATCAATTTGCATTCGGAAAGTCAATTCCGTATTCTTTTTTTTGCTTTAATTTCCAGATGGCCTCTGTTAATTTAATGCACGTGGTCTGGATTGTGCGCAGGCGGTGTGTTTCTGTTGCAAAATCGGGTGTTTGTTGTTTGCAGCCGTGTTTTCAGGCGAGTAGTCATGCATATTATTCTCAATGGCGAAAAGAGCGATCTTGCCGGAGCTTGTACTTTGGCGGATTATTTGCGGGAGCTTGATTTGGAGGCGCAGCGGGTTGCTACGGTTGTGAACGATAATATTGTGCCGCGCGATCGCCGCGCCGAACAAACTCTGCGGGAGGGTGATCGTGTGGAAATCATGGTGCTGGCTGGCGGCGGATAAACGGGCGAAAATGAGTTTTCGATATGTCTGATGATGTTCCCAAAACTGATGTTTTACGGCTGGGCGATTGCGTTTTTAATTCGCGCTTGATTCTGGGAACAGGCAAGTTTTCCAATACGGAAACAATGTTGCAGGCTTTGCGCGCTTCCGGCGCACAGCTTGTTACCGTGGCGTTGCGCCGGTTCAATCGCGCGCGGGCTTCAGATGATTTGTTTGCTCCGCTGGTGCAAATGGGTGGTTTGACGCTTATGCCCAATACTTCGGGCGCATGTAATGCCGGAGAAGCTGTCCGGGCTGCGCATATTGCGCGTGAAATCAGCGGCAGCCGTTTTGTAAAAGTGGAAATTCATCCCAATCCCCATCATCTGATGCCTGATGCCGTGGAAACATTGGAGGCGGCGCGGATCTTGGCCGCCGAGGACTTTATTGTGCTGCCCTATATGCCCGCCGACCCGGTGCTGGCCAAACGTCTTGAAGACGTCGGTTGCGCAGGTGTTATGCCGCTTGGCGCCGGGATTGGCACAGGGCGCGGCCTGGCTACGGCGGAATTTTTAAAGCTGATTGTTCGCGACAGCAGGGTGCCGGTGATCGTTGACGCAGGCTTGCGCGCGCCGTCCGATGCGGCCGCCGCTCTGGAAATGGGGTGTGCTGCTGTTTTGGTCAATAGCGCGATTGCCGCTGCCGGCGATCCAGTGGCGATGGCAGCGGCTTTTGCTCAGGCGGTGCATGCCGGCTATTCCGCGCGCCGGGCGGGACTGATGGGGCAAAGCGAAATTGCGTTGCCAACCAGCCCTTTGACTTCTTTCCTTGGCGGCGAGCAGAAGTAGATTTTCGTTTGATTTTCGGGCGGGATTTAAAAAAAAACTTCTTTCATGGCATGGACTTGCAACGTTACATCCGGCAAATTGCTTTGCCTGAAATTGGTCAATCCGGACAACGCAAGTTATTGAGTAGCCGTGTCTTGATTGTCGGCGCGGGGGGGTTGGGTTCATCGGCCGGATTTTATCTTGCGGCAGCCGGTGTCGGGACGCTGGGACTGATGGATGGAGACAAGGTTGAGTTGAGCAATTTGCAGCGCCAGATCGCGCATGTTGTGGATGAACTTGGACGGACCAAGGTTGAATCGGCGGCCAAACGTTTTGGCGCGTTGAATAATGATGTGCGCTTTGAGACGCATAATTGGCGTTTGGATGCCGATAATGCCCGCTCGATTTTGGAAGGTTATGACTTTGTGATTGACGCCACTGATCATCCGCCCTCAAAGCTTGTGATTGCCGAGGCTTGCCATGCCGCCGGCAAGCCTTATTCGCATGCCGGAGTCAAGTGTTTTCATGGTCAAACATTTACGGTTCTGCCGGGGCGGTCGGCTTGTTGGGCCTGTCTTGCGGGAGATATGAATGGAGTGGATGAAAATCCGGCGGTTGGTCCGTTTGGAGGCGTGCCCGGCGTAATCGGCGTTATTCAGGCGACGGAAGCTGTCAAATATCTGCTTGGTTTGGGGCAATTGTTGACCGACCGTGTTTTGTTTTATGATGCCTTACTGCTGCAATTTCGTTCTATTGCAATCCGGCGCAATCCGGATTGTCCATTGTGTCGTCAATAGGTGGTTATGCAAAATTTGCTCATTGCGCTTATAAGCGATTTGCATTATGCGCCGTGTTCATTATTCGGCGCCGGTCGCGGTGATTTGGCCGACATTATGCTGTTGCGTACGGTGCATCGTCTGAACCGTTTTATCAAGCCTGATCTGGTTGTTGTGCTGGGCGATCTTTTGGGCAATGGCCAGGCTGCGGATAGTCAGGCCAGATTGCTTGAATTGCGGGCTATTTTGGGCCTGCTCAAATGCCCTTGGCTTGTTTTGCCCGGCAATCATGACGGCGATTCCGACCGGTTTTACAGCATTATGCCGCAACCATCGGAGTGGATGGATATAGCCGGGTGCCGGCTGGTGCCATTCTTTGATGAAGAACGCTCTGGTTATAATGCTTTTCGTCCGCCGGCCATGCTGGAGCGCCTGGCCGGGGCGCGGCTTGGTTTTAATGGGCCATTGGTGGCGTTGCAGCATATTTCGCTCCATCCGCCCGGTGCGGCGGATTGTCCCTACAATCTCGTTAATGCCGAGGAGGTTCTTGCCGCTATGCGTCGGGCGGGAGTGTGTTTGTCGCTCGGCGGCCATTGTCATAAAGGATTTACGCTGTTGCGGGAGAAGGAACTTTCGTTTGTAAACGCGCCGGCGCTTTGCGAGGCGCCGTTCCGGTTTTGCCTGTTAACCCTGGCGGATGATTGTATAACGGTTCGGCAACAGGCTTTAAGTATGCCGGCGGAATTGGGCTTGATTGATTGCCATGTGCATACGCCCTGGGCTTATTGCAACGAAAATATGGACTTGGCGCGAGCTTTGGATTTATCCGAAACATTCGGATTGGCCGGCTTGGTTTTTACCGAGCATTCCTCGCATTTGTATTTTAGCCGCGATCAGCGCAAATCTGGCGCTCATTTGCAGGCCACGGCGCAAACGCTGGAATTGGAGTCCCAGTCTCGGAGCGATGCGTATTTTGCGGCTGTTCAGGCGTTGCATTCAAGGCGGGTTATGGTCGGATTGGAAATTGACGCCAATGATTCCGGCGAGTTGGTGGCGACACGGCGGGATTTGGCGCGTTGTCGTCTCAAGGTGGGCGCAGTACACGGTCTGCCGGTTTTGCGTCGGGCAAATGCCGGCCGCGCCGAGGTGCATGCCGAATTTCTGGCCGTATTGGAAAAGTTCCTGCAGACCGGCATCCGCATTCTGGCGCATCCCTTTCGTTTGCTTAATCACAGCGAAAAATCGCCGCCGACCGACCTTTTTGCGCCGGTTTGCCGGTTATTGCTTACGCATCATGTGGCGGCAGAGTTGAATTTCCATACCAACACGCCGGCGCCGGATTTCTTCCGGATGTGTATCGAAAACGGTGTGCCGCTTGTCTTTGGCAGTGATGCGCACAATCTTTATGAGGTGGGCGAATTCTCGGCGCATCTGGAAATGCTTGCGGCGCTTGGTTGTGAGCCGCAGGCGGCGCTCTTGCCGGTGGCGGAATAGCGGCGGCTATCCCGTAACGTCTTCAATGCGGATAATGCCCGCCAGATTGGCCACCACGCGGTAACGATAGAGGGTCGGCGGCTCATTGCCGTCGCGCCGGCGCACCAGACGCATGATTACGTTAAAATGATAAACGCGGCGCGCATTGATCGTGCGTATTTTATCGTTTTCCACGTAAACAAGGTTGTCGTCCGATTTATCCATTTTGTAAAACCAGTGGCGCATATCCAAACGCAGAATTTCGCAGATGGCGGCCAGGCGGTTTTCCGAAGCTTGCAAGGGCGCGGAATGAAAGCTGATTTCTTTTTGATAATGCAACACGTCTTCATGCGGTGTGAGATATTGATAGGCGTTCGGGCGGTTGTGCCGCAGACGCCGCACCTCAATGGGAATTTGCCTGATATTTAAAACACGCACGCGTTCGCGTGTTAGTCCGACCCGGCGTCCGGAATAAGGATTGATCAGGCGTTGCATGCGGTCGGCTGTCAAGCGCGACATCCATCGCTGTGAAACGCCGCGCAACACGTCTTTGATCCGATCCTTGAAGACGTAGGCAATGACAGCCAGAATAATCCAGGGATAGCTGCGCACGTGAAAGTAAGCTTCCGCCACCAGCGCCACTGCCACCGCGAAACCCATCGCCGCCGCCGCCGCCACGCCGAACGAAAAATGCATGATGTGTTCGGGAATGCGGCTGTTGGCAACGGTCATATACATTGCGCTTTCGGCCCATTTTTTCAGTTGATGTTCCCGGTAACTGAACAGTTCGTTGGTGTGTTCGTTGTCCTTTTGCACAATGCTTTCGTAGTGATGACCCTGGCGATGCGCGATTTGCGCCGCTATTTTGACGCGACAACTTTCGGCAACCTGCGGCAGCACGTTTGCTGTATGCAGGGTGCGATAGAGGCGGTGGCAGTTTTTTTCCATGCGGATGCTGAGCGATTCGTCCGCCCAGCGATAGTTGTAACGCAGCGTTTCCGGCACGTGTGGCGCGAGAATCAACGGTTCCAATTTCCCGAATGTGGTCAGGATTTGTTCCGCCTCGTTCAGCAGGCGCGCGGCCACAACCTCGACGTCTTCAAGCGGGTAATTTTCGCTGGCCACCATACGGTCAATCACCGCGCATTGTCCCCGAAATTGACTTTGAAAAACATTGACCAGCATGCGCAGTTCATAAATCATGTTTTTGATCGTTTTTTCCTCGTCAAGCGTATCTGAGGCGGCCAGATTATGAATGCGACTGAGAGGATTGCGTTTGTCGGCGATATCCGCGAGTATGCTCAGGGGGATGGAAAAAGGCTTAAAACGTGTGTAGGCGACAAGATCGCGGAAAAAACGCGCGCTCGGATTGTTCTCACACCAATGTTGCAGAGGATGCGGAATAAAAAACCAGACGTCAAGCCGATAGGTTTCGTCCCGCGCCGCAGCGCGTTCCATGGGATAGGTTATTTCAAATTCGAGGTGCCGCCGTCCGTGCGCGGAAGGAATGCAAGTATAATTGGCCATAATGCGCTGTCCTTGTTCCGGCGTCTGTTAGTTCAGGCCGATCACGAAGCCGATCGGATTAAATTCAAGCAAACCTGCTCCGTGCCTGTGGTGCATTCTGATTTGTTCACTCACAAAGATTTCGTCTCAATTGCGGCCTAAAAAGCATTCTTTTTGACAAGTGTTTTTTTATAAATACATAATATCGAGGTTGTGCCGCCGTTGCAAGCGCATTGTTGGTTTTGAACGGATCAGGAACGGATCAGAACGGCTCAGGAACGGCTCAGGGTCAGATAGCATGAAAGGCAGTTGGAGCTCCGTGAGGATGTGGTATAATCCCC
>CAZMFH010000071.1:0-11193 GCA_964565485.1 uncultured Verrucomicrobiota bacterium
AACTGGCCACCCGGATATAGCCTTTATCATCCGTGCTTTCCCCCGCAAAGACCGGCAAAACCGCGCCCGATATCAGGTAAATATTCACCCGCAATTCATGCGCCGCCAGTTGTTCAAACCAGTTCGGCTCTGCCGGCAGCAGAATGCCGCGCGCCGGAATATCCTTGCCGTTGGCGCTGATCAGCGCCTGTCCGCCGCCATTCTGGCCGGGCTTTAACACGGCGGTTACTTTTACCGAACTGATGGTCAGCTTGGCGCCTTCCGGCACGGTGATGGTTACACAGAACCCGTAATGCCCGTCAGATTTGACCTCTGCACTCAAATCCTCCCAGACATCCAAAGCGCTATTGAGCAGTTTGACGTTACGTCCGCGCATTTCAACCGAAGCGCCCTTGGCGCCTTCGGTTTTCATGCGGCAGGAAAACTTATATGCCGGGCTGATGTCATCCTTCATATCGCCTAATTGATACAACTGGCCCCGTCCCAGAATCATGCCTTCTTCGGTAAACGTTGCGTTTCCGCGCCCGGCTTCACAAATATTTGTCTTGCCCCATGGAACATAATATGGCGTCCAGTCGCGCGGCCCCTGCCGATCCATGCCGGGCTCAAAATTCCCGTTGCGCACCAGATTGATTTCAAATTCTTCGCCTACACTCATCATGGCGCTTGCCAGGAAAATCCCCAATAAACCAAGAAAATACTTGCTCATTTTTCGCCTCCTCTGATTAAAGCGTATGCAAGCAAGCATAAGCTCATTTGTTTTTTTGTCTATTGCAATTATTAATCATTTGATTATGATTTTTCGTCATGCGCATCAAGACCAAATGCGGTATGACAACCATTTGCATTTTAACCAACAAGCATACCGTTTTGCACCTGCAAATAGCCGAACATATCGCATATCTGGCTCGGAAAGATTTCAAATGGATTGTTGATATCGAGAATATCTTCAGTTTTCGCTACACGGCGCTGTCGCGCCGTATTTTCGGCGGATTAATCGCCACAACACTGGCAACGCCGGCGATTGGCCGGATTGCAAGGCGCAGTCTGCTTCCGTTTGTCGGGTTCAGTCCAACCACAGCGCATGCCGTCCGCGTGGAACCATATCCGGTGGTTCATTTTGATCAAACCGCCATTGCGCGTCTGGCGGCCGAACATTTTTTGCAACATGGTTATCGTCATTTCGCGTATTACGGCATTCAGCCCGGCGCGAACATGCAATGGGATCAGGAACGCCTGACCGCTTTTGATGCCATCTTGCGCACAGCAGGGTTTCGAGTGTTTGTTTGTGCGCCGCCATATTGCCGCCGTTCCATTGAGATCAAACATGCGCAGGTTCTGGTTCCGTGGCTTCAGCGGCTGCCGCGGCCTGTTGGCATTTTCTGCGCAAATGACGGACGCGCGCAGCATGTTCTTGAAGGATGCCGTTTGGCCGGATTGCGCGTGCCTGACGATATCGGTGTAATAGGGGTTGATAATGATGAAACAATTTGCCGGAGCACCAATCCGCCGCTTACCAGCATTCAGCATGATTTTGAACTGATAGCCGGAAAAATAATTAAACTCATGGCGCTGCAATTGAAAGGGCAATGTGTAAAAAGCCGGATAATCGCCGTGCGTCCTGCTGGCATTGCAACACGCGGATCAACAAACACTCTGTGCGGCGACCGCAGACTGGTCAAAGCGTCGCGTTTTATTGAAACAAACATCCATCAACCGATTGGAACACCCGATGTTGCCCAACATCTGGGCATATCGCGCAGCACACTTGACCGCCTCGCCGTCAAGCAACTTGGTTGCTCAATACCGGACATGATCACAAATCGCCGCCTCGAACATGCAAAACACCTTTTAAACGATACTTCCTTGACCTTGGATGCCATTGTCAAACAAACAGGTTTCACTTCGCCGCAATATTTTTGCGCCGTCTTTAAGCGCCATTTTGGCTATACCCCGTTGGCATATCGCCAAAAGCATGCTCGCCATTCTGTTGCGCAAAGCCCGAAAATGTAACACCTGGATCCGTGGCGGGATTATTGTTAAACACCATTAAGCCACAGTCGTTCAAGAGCTTGTAACTTTAACTACACATCACGGATCCAGGTAACAGCCAAAATCCGGCAGTTGCAGGACTGCGTCATGTTCGGAAAAGACGGCTCGGCCGGGACACTTCGCCCCGCCATTATGGCCAAATGTGGCTTTGGTGGGGCGAGACCTCCGGGCGAGCCGCCGAGCATGACGCAGCCCCTGCCGGCAGTTGGCCAGACCGGCCAATGTGCTTGACATGCGAAAAAAAAAATGAAATTATAAAAGGCTTGTTGAACGGAAGAGACTTAATTCACATTCTGCAAAGCATAAAGGGAGGAAGATGGTATGCATATCGAATTGCGTAAAGATTGCGCCTGGTCGCTGGTTGTTCCGACAAGCATGGGCATCCGGATTACGCCGCGCAACGGCCAGCCGGTACATTGCAGCGATACGTTCCTGATGCAGGCGACCAGCGCCGAAACCAATGTCGCCAGCGTGGCCGCCTATCTCGGATTGCCGGTCAAGGTGTTGACAACCTTCGTCAAGGATAGTCCGATTGCCCGTCTGATCAAAGACAATCTGGCTGCCAGGCACATGGCCTATGAGGGCAAGGATGTCGAACAAGGCGGACCATGGGGCTATCGGCATCAGTTCAATATCGCCGATAGTGGCGTCGGTTCGCGCGGTCCGCGGGTACACAATGATCGTGCCGGCGAAGTTGGTCGGACGCTGAACATCAAGGATTTTGATCTGGACCGGATTTTCGGCAAGGAGGGCGTCCAAATGGTGCATCTCTCCGGGCTGATTGCAGCGTTGTCGCCGGAAACGGGCAAATTCTGCGTTGAGCTTGCGCGCGCCGCCAAAAAATATGGAACCAGAATTTCGTTTGATCTGAATTATCGCGCTTCCTTCTGGAAGCAACGCGAGCAGGAACTTGGCGGCATATTTGCGGAAATTGCCGGAGCCTCCGACATTCTTGCCGGTAATGAGGAAGATTTTCAATTATGCCTGGGTATTGAGGGGCCGGAAGCGGGCGGCAAGGATTTGGCGGCCAAAATTGACAGTTTCAAACAGATGATCGAGCGCGTCAAAAAAGCCTATCCGAAAGCTTCAGTTTTTGCCACCACCTTGCGTGAAGTGATTCATACCAATCGCCATCTTTGGGGCGCGATCATGGCGGCCGGCAAGGACTGGCACATTGTTGAGCCGCGCGAAATCGCGGTGCTTGATCGAATTGGCGGCGGCGACGGTTTTGTCGGCGGCATGTTGTATGCCGTGCTCAAGGGTTGGACGCCGGAGAAATGGATTCAATTCGGCTGGGCCAGCGGCGCTTTGGCCACCACGCTTTTGACGGACTATGCTCAACCAGCCGATGAAGAACAGGTTTGGAGCATTTGGAAAGGCAATGCGCGTGTCCGGCGGTAAGCCAATTTAGAGCGTGTTTTTCTTATATCCAGCGGTGTGCCGTTTCTGGCGCCAGTGTGGCGATTTGTTGGCGCCACGCCTCCGTTTGCGGCAGATTTGCCACAGCTTCGCCGGTAAAGCAATAAATCTGCCGTCCCTGGCGAACCCATGCATGGATGCGTTCCTGTAGGAGTTGCGGCCATTTTTTTAATTCATGGCGCAAGCCGCAGACGAGTGTGTCCGGGCGCAGGGTATGCATAAAACAAACATGCTCGCAGAGGCAGGCAAACAGCTCCGGCCACGGATCCACAACCAAAAGCGGCAGGTGCGGCGCGGTATAACTCAAAAAAACAGGATGCGCCCAGTTGCCCGGGCAAAGAAAAACCACAGCAGCATGATGCGGATCGGCAATGGCTTTGTCCAAACGCTTGTTCAATTCCCTGTTGGCATCTTCGCGCATATCGAGAAAAGCCGTAAAAGGTCGCCAGCCATCGGGCGCTTTGAATTCCAGACGCGGCAGAAACTGATCGCACCAATACAGCTTGAAGTTTTCCATACGCTCGGATACGGTTTGCGCGGCCAGCCAATCCGCGTATTCGCGGTTATTGGCCCTGATCCGCGCAAGCGCAAGTTGCCGAAAAGCCTTGAACATGCGCGGCGACTGCAGTGGCGGAGGCAGATCCGGCTTGACGCAGGCATGCGCAGCGTGTTCAAAAAGCGTGGCTGTTTCCGCCAGTGTTTGGGCGGAAAATTGATAACGCGTTTGCAAAAAATCAAGCTGCACAGCCGGAGCATTGATGTCCGGCAGGGCCGGATGCGGCTTGGCAACCAGATCGGCCTGGTTTAAAACAAGATTGGCCCACATCGCCATTGCTGATGCGCGGCGTTGACGTTCCTCTGTTTGAATGCTTTCCTGCAACCGGCATTGCAAACGCGCCAAAGCAGGAGGCGAAGCGGCATACTGGTTCAGCAATTGTGAGAGTTTGCGGCAAATTCCGGCGATTTCTTCCTGAGCTGCAACCAGTTTTCGCAGATCACTCCCGGCTGTTGCAAAAGGCGCGCCATCTTTTAAAAGCGGTTTGCAAACGCAAGCCGGCGGCCAGGTGTTTTTTGTTTTTGGCAGCAGTTTTTCAACTTCCTGTTCGGAAACGCGGCGCGCGCCCTCAATCCGCGCGCCGCCTGATGTGGCGTTCATTATGTTCAGGGATGGAGTCTCAATTTTACGGTTGCGGATATAATCCTCAATTGCCTGTTTGACAATCAGAAAGTTGTGGTTGGTCGGCACGAACGGGACATCATTGCCGGGCACTGATAAAACGGCATCTTTGTGGCAGCCATGCTCGCCGTGCGATTCGTCGGCATAAGCCTGGCCGGAAGGCAGGATGCAAAGATCCTGACCAAGCAGAACGATTGTTTGCGCGCCGGAACGGATCAGCGCATCCATGGCGTGAATGGTAACGGTTTTATCAAGCGCAAGGGGCGTCAGCGGAATCTTGTGTTGAGCGCAAAGCGTAACCAGCGGCATAACTCCGCCCTGCCCCCAGTGGATATGCTTGAAACGGGCAACCACTTCAGGCGCAAGCTCCGGCAGCGCAAGCAGCAGCGCCTCCTGTGCGCCCAGGGAATCCGGCCAGTTGCGGTAGGCATATGGATCGCCTTCCACAATCACATCCGGTTGAATTTGCGCGTCCAGCAAGGTTGGCAGCGCATGGCCAACCGAGACCACCACGGCATGCTGTGCGATGGAACGCAACCATGCGCTTTGTTGCCGCAGCGATGGCCCCGCGCCGCAGAGCAGAATGACGGAATCATCCCTTATTTTTGGGAGAGGTCCGATATTGCGCTCAACCATGGCCGGGAGATTCCAGAGCGCGTTGCGCATTTGCACCAAGGCGCGTAATTTGCCCAAATTATAGTTATAAGCTGCATCCTGTAACGCTTTATGGAGACGGTTGATTTTGGATTCATGTTCCGCCTGCACATTGCGTCCGACATGGAGTTGGATATTTTCCGGCAAAAGATTGGCAAGCAGAATGGTTTTTTCCGCAAAAAAAGCGGCGTCATCAAGAGGACAGCTCAAAAAAACTTTGGCTGTGTCGTAAGCGGGCGGCGCGGATTGTCCCGCCGCGGGTGCATAGAGAAAAAAGAGAATGCGTCCCGCCGCCAGGCGCAGCGCCTCGGCCAGCGCGACGGATGTGCCTTCGGCAACACAGATGCTCAAAGGCGGAATGCCGGCCGCTTTGGCGCCCGGGCGCGCATATTGCCGCAACACTTCTGTTGCCTGCCGGTAAAAATCTTTAATGATGGCATCGTCCGGCTTCATTTCAGGTTCATGGAAAAGGCGGGCGTCCGGCCATTACGCCGGACGCCCCCTTTATTCGATCTCCTTTGTTGTGACGCCCGATTAACCCAGCAGGTTCATAACGCTGCCCGGCAGCGCGTTAGCCTGTGCCATCATAGCCGTACCGATCTGGGTCAGGATCGAGTATTTGGCAAACGCTGTGGCCTCATACGCAACATCAACGTCGCGGATGCGGCTTTCCGAAGCGCGCACATTTTCTTCCGAACTGCGCATACCGGAAAGCGTCTGTTGCATACGTTTCATTTCGGCGCCCAACACGGCGCGTTGTTTGCTGATATAGTCAACCCCAAGGTTAACTTTGTCAACGGCGGTCTGGGCAACGGACTGCACCGAGATGCTGAGGTGCTGACCGCAGATCAAACTGGCCCAGCTGACCGCGCGCAGGTTGGAGCCAAGCAGGGTCATGTTGATTGAGCCGTAGCTGTAGGTGTTGTAGGAGCCGATTGCCGCAAAGTTGCTGGCCTGCAGGTCAATTGGCGACTCATTGAACACCTGATTGCTGTCCGGCCCGATTTGCAGACGTACATGCCCGTAACCTTGAACCAGACCGTCGCCGGTCATGCTCGCGACACCGGATCCGCCACGGAACAGATACAGTCCATTGAATTTTGCCGCAGCCGTTGAACCGCTGGTGATACGCTGGACTTCCTTCTGCATCTGCACGAATTCCTTCTGCAGATTGTCGCGGTCAGTCTGGCTCTTTGTTCCGTCGTTGGCCATAATGGCAAGTTCGGCCATGCGCCCGAGAATGTCATGGGTCTTCTGCAGCCAGGCATCCGCCGTCTGCAGGTAGCCAATCTTGTTTTCCACATTGCTGCAAGCCGCAGCGGTATTACGATATTGCGCGCGCAAACGTTCGCTCATTGCCAAACCGGCCGGATCATCGCCGGCGCTCATAATCCGCAAACCGGATGAGAGCTTGGACATGGACGAGCGCAATTGCGAAACGTTGCTTGTGTAATTTACCCAAACGCCAAACGCAGGAACATTATTATAAACTTGCATGATCTTATCCTCCTTGATTTTCTGCTTGTTACTTGTGCGGCCATCCGTGGCCGCAAACCGGTTGTTTTGTCTTTTGTCCGGGCGCTTGATTCTTCCGGTTACAGGAATCCGGCGCCTTTTTGATTTTCAACCATTTTTTGTTTTGTCTGCTGCACCTCCTTGTTTGGATGGTTTTTCCGCTTTATTGCCTGGAAGCAGATTGTTGAAAGCGTCGCTGAGAACCTTGAGCGCCATGTTGCCGTGCTGAACGGCCTGCCGGTTTTGCAGTTGAATGGCCTCGTAAACTTCCTTGCGGTAAATGCTGACGTCATCCGGCGCCGAGAACCCCAGGCTGACTTGATCCCCGTGAACACCGAGAATCTTGACTTCAATGGTCTGGCCGATGATAACGCTTTGTTCCGACTTCCTTGTCAGCACCAACATATTGCGCCCTCCATGGCGTTGGTTGAAAATAGATTCGCTTATTGTAAAATCAAATTCGGCATGTCCTGATTTTGCTTGTCCGGCGCGCGTTGCTGCGCGGCTTCGCTTTTATTCAAGGCATCCCATATCCTGAATCGTACCGGATAATTGTGCCGGTCGCAAATAATTTGTTTGCAAATGCAAGCCTGGATATTGACAACCACCGGTCCTTGCAGGTTGGCGGTTGTTTCCTCCACCCGCGACGAGATGGTAACAATGCTCACAATGAGCGCGTCTTGCAGGGATTTAAGGTGCAGGAATTTCATATCGCTTTCGCTGATATACGGGGTGTAATTCGGACAAACCAGGAACGGATCAATGCAAACAAACGAAAGATTGGACTGGGTGATGGATTTCATGAAAAAGAAGGGACGTGTATCGGGTTTGCAGAGAAAAACAAACTCCTTCGCGTCTTCAAAGGCCGGCAGTCCGTCCGGAAAATGAAAGATATTTTCAGTGTGAACAGGCAAAGCCACCAAACGCGCATAGGGATCAACAAATGCTGCCGCCGGATTTATCTTGGTGTTCTGAAGTGTTTTCACATTGTTTTTTCCAAGGCCGTTTCTGCCGATTGCATTCTGCGCGCCGGCCCTTGCGGCCACAGAATACGCCCTGTTGGCGCCTGTTCCGGAACAGGAACATCTTGTTGCTGGTCTTGTGTCTGTAATTTTAAAACCGCATCCCAAAGCCGATAACGCACAGGCAGATTTTTGTCGCTGCAGGAGATCTGCCTGCCAATGCCGGTGCGCAGATTGACGACCACCGGCCCTTGCAGGTTGGTTGTGATGTCGCGCATATTGCGCCGGACAGTTACAATGCTGAAAAGAAAAGCGTCTTCACGGCGCTTCAGTTCCAACGCTTTGACGTCAGCTTCTTCAATGACCGGACTGTAACCGGGGCAAACCAGAAACGGATCAATGCAGATAAAAGCCAGGTCGCGCGGCTTGAGCGACTGCATGATAAAAAAGGGCATAATATCCGGTTGGCAAAGAAACACAAATTCATGGACATATTCAAACGCCGGCAGGCCGTCCGGAAAATGAAAAATATTTGAGGGTGTTACAGGCAGATTGACCAGGCGTTTATCGGCTGATAAGGATTGGTCTGTTTTTTGCATCTCATGAGGGTTTTGCATTTTCATTTATCCCCCGCCATCGTTAGCTGAACATTCCTTGTGCTTTTAGTAGCATTTTGCATGCCGCGCCGGTTTGAGGCTGAAACAAGGCGTTTTGGCGGCAAAAACACAGTCATGCGGCAGAAATTGAACAGGTCAATCATGCCCGGGGCGGAAGATAATGCCGCATCGCCGACAGGCTGATAACCATGTTCGAGTATCAGAAGATTGCGCCAATATTCGTTTTCCGGAAAGGCCGCGCCGCCTGTCAGGCAGGCTGCGCCTGTCTGCAGTTGGGCCTGAATTTCCGAACAGGCGGCAACCACAGGCACTCCGTCAATTTGCTGATTGCGCCAGCAGGCATTGGTATCAAGAAAGGCTTGCGTTTGAATCCCGCGGCGACGGAGAGCGGCAAGACGCAGTGAAGGAAATTTGCCGACCCCGCAGATGATTGCCGTATTGCCGCCGGAATGCCGGATGGCCGCGCAATCCTGTTCGATTGTGTTTAAAAGCATGGCATCTGCAAAAATGTTTTTGGGCAGGGTCCGGCGGCACAACGTGCCGCGCATGATGGCAGCCGGCACGGCGGAGAGACCCTGACGGAAAGCTTCGGGAACTTTTTCCTTGATGGCCACCAGGCGATAGCGCTGTAAAATATCGTGGAACGCCGGAGCAAGACAGGAGGTTGGAAAATATTTCCAGACGAAGCGTGTATTATTGCGGATAAGCAATTTTATTATATGCGCCGGATTGCGCCCGTTTGGATCACGATCATGCCGAACCAGATGCGGACCGTTTGCCAATCCGATCCGGAAACCGGCCGCATAAAGTTGAAAAGCCACGTCATATTCTTCGCCATAATAGAGCGTATCGGCCGGATAGCCGCCCGCCTGGTTAATGGCGCTTTTGCGGAAAGCGCAGGCGCATCCATGAAAAACCGTGGGTAACAGGCAGCCTTCTTCCTCCTGCGGATTGCGGATGCGGAATGCGCAAGCGCCCCAGGCCGGATTTTGGCGGAAGATGAGAGGAATTTGCGCCGCCAGCCCCGGATCAATATAGGCATCATCATCCAGAACCAAAATGAATTCGCCGGTTGCCGCTTGAATGCCCTCATTCCGGGCGGCGGCGCCGATGTTATGCGGCATTTGCATGATGCGGCAGGGGGTTCCGGCAATCCGGGACGGCAATGTTACGGGCATGGATCCGTTATTGAGCACAATCGTCTCCGCCTGCATCCCTTGAACGGCAAGGGTATTGTGCCAAACGCTGTCAATACAGCGAGAAGGTCTGTTGCAGGTTAAGATGATGATGCTGATGTCCATTTCTGTCCCCAAGGCCGTCAAGCACGGTTTCCGGATGGTCTGGTCCGCATTGCTATTTGCCAAGTTGCCAGAAATCCCAGCGCAATCCGCCTATAAATGCCCATCCGTTCAGATCGCCTTCCAGCAGGCCGGTGGAAAAGTAACCTGTATAACGGCCTTCAAAAGTCAGGGCAATGGCGCTCTGGCTCACCGGATAGATGTGGATGCCTGCCGCGGCATGCGCTCCGACGGCCGTAGTAAAACGCGACGATTGCGAGGCGGTATATCGTCCGCCGGCGGCATAACGATACTCGGTTTCATCAATGGACATAAAATTGGCGTCCACCCCGCCGCCCAGCCAGGGAACGAATCTTTGTTCCAAAAAAGCCTGCTTGGCGCGGATAGTGCAGGACAAGGTCTTGAAGGCAATTTCCGTCTCAAGGTAATCGGCGGAAATAGCGCTATGTTGTTTGGCGGATGTGTCCATAAGCGCCAATGCAAGGTCGCCGTCAAGATGCTCGGAAAACGGCACGCCAAACCCCAAACCATAAAGCAGTTCGTTTTTGGAGTTAACTGCCTGATATTCGCCAATGCGATCAAGCTTGACGGCATTGGCTGTCTGTCCGGCAAAAACAAGCGCATACATGCGATGCCAGGGGTGCTGGTTCTGTTGGGCCATACCGGCGCAAACCGATATGACAAGCAATCCGATGATGACTGTTATTTTGCGCGCGGTGTGGCAATTCATATTTTTATTCCTGATATACGGTCGCTTGAGCAGACCAATGGTTGTTGTCTCTAACCGAAATGACATTGATTCCGGAGACGGTTTTACGCGTATAGGTTGCCACCGGTGTATAGGAATCCGGCACGGAACCGAGCGTTTTGTCGCTGACATCCCACTGATAAGGGGGGGATCCCCCGGAGACTTCAAAATTTGCGTAAGTATTGCTGGTGCTGAGCGAAACAAAGGAGGGACGAATAACGAGTGTTGCCGGAGGGGCGCCCGGATCCGGCAGGCGCGACTCAGCATTATCCTCGCATCCGTTCAGGACGATCAACGTCATGACCAGAATAATGCCGCATATACATGCGCCAACCGATTCCGACAAGAAACATTTGCCGTGTTTTATATTCACGCATCCTTTTAAGCAGGATGCGTGCCATGCGGTAAATCACGCCGGTCAGGAAAATGAAAGCGGCGGCGCGCCATCCGTTTTTTCCGTGAGCAATCCGAAAAACTCTTCCGCCCACTTTCTGGATAACGCGCTTTTGCCTTGCATGGCGCAAGCCACACATAGAATTCCGGCGGCTTCCGAAAGCCCCTGCCGGTCCCCTGTTTGCAAGGCTTGACGATACATGTTGTTATGAAATTCGGCCAGTTGATTTACATAATGGCTGACATGATTGTTTTTTGTGTGGGTGTTCATATATAAAATATCGGTTGTAGCGTGAATTTTTTAAGCAAAATTTTCACTGATCAGCGCCAGCGCCACGGGGACAAGCCAGAATTGCGC
>CAZMFH010000072.1:0-9506 GCA_964565485.1 uncultured Verrucomicrobiota bacterium
ACAGGATAACAGGATGAACATGTAAATTTTGGAACTTAATGCAAAGGATGATCAGGATAATAAGAATTATCCCGTTATCATGTTATCCTGTCAAAAATTATTTTCTTCGGATGGCTAAATGGGTACTGCCGGACAAATCTAACAGCCGGCCGTTACGCATTGGTTTGGCGAGGGGAGGATCTACAACCTTGAGGAATAAATTTTTTTTAAAAAAGTTATGCCGCTTGACGGTTGGTTGTTTTTTTTGTTTCGGTTGTGCGGCGCCGGTTATAAAGGGAGTTACGGAACCGATGTCTTTATCTGAACAGGTGCGTGTTTTCAAACAGGGCGATAAGGTTATGCTGCGCAGTTCTTTTTCGGCGGAGCAGGATGTGGTTTTATTGATCGGCAAAGGCACCAACCGGCAGATTAATTTTTTCCAAACACATCTGGTTCCGGTTGCCGCGCCGTTTGATGAAGCGGGCATTAAGCAGGGGGTTTTGATTCACGGCTGTGGCGATGATGCGGCGCCCTGGCATTTAAACAGCACTTATATCGGCGGTAATCACGGTTGTTCGGATGTGCGCGAAGTGCAGTCGCCGGGGCACGGACTTTCCGTTCGTGATATTGGCGGCGCGTGGTTGGATGGCGCCGGCACACAGTTCTACGTTATTAAAATTGTTGATCCCGACAAGTTCTGGGTGCTTTCCCGGAATAAAGGTGTTGACCCGATTTGGAAATTCACGAACAAGCTTGTTGGTCAGACGATGACTAATGCATCTTCTTCCGCCACCTTGACTGTAACCGGGACGGGGATGGTGCAATTGCGTCCGGCCTGCCGGATTGCCTGTCAGAAATATCTGCTTGACGGCCAAACCCCGCTTGCCGAAGGTGTGTCGGTGACGGCCGATTTTTTGGAAATCCAGGAAGAATATGATATCATCAATCCGGGCGCATTGCTGGCCGATATTTTGCAAAATCACGGACGTGAACCGGATTGGACGGGCAAACATATTGCGGCTGTGGTGCGCAATCGGATTGCCTATTGTTTTTATCCGCGCGGCGCGGTGGTGGTGAATTACAAGGCGCAGGCGCTTCAGGATTTCAACATCGGATATATGGGTTTTATCCAGTCATCCAAACTGCGTCAGGGCGCTTTTGCCGCGCATGAATATTTTATTCCCAAGACCAAGCCGTTTCGGCAGGATGGCATTGACTATGATTTCAGCGCTTTTCAGGATTATACCATTAAATTGCCCGCTCCGTTACGGTTTGATATCGGCAGCCCGGCTTTGGCCGCGCCGGATCGGTTGCCGGATCGTTTTATGCAATTTATTGGCGACAAGCAGGATGGCCGAACAATTCGCAAGGTTGGTTATGTTTTGGGCTATTCGCTTGTGGAGGGGCTAACTATTCCGGAAGAGCGTGCCCGGCATGCGCGTTCCGGGCTGACGCTTTTTACAACCAGCAAATCATATCCCAAGGCGATAGACGATCAAGTCGGCAAGCCGGTCAAGGCCGGGACGGAATTTCATTGCGTTGCCTATCGCCAATATTTTGATCCAGCCGCGTTTCCCGGCGCCAGCGCCGTTTATTGGCATCCGGAAGGCGCGCAGCTTGTGCTTTACATTCATTTCCATCAGGCTGCCGACCATGCCTGCATCAGACTGCCTGCCGGTTTGAGTGGCCGTCAGTTAAGTGTTGTGGAGCAATCGCCCGGGATGACGCTGCATTCTGGCGCAAAAGTGCCGGATGAGGGTTTGATTGTTTCGTCAGGCGCAGAAGGCGGTTATCTGGTCTTGAAGCTTGCAATGTAACGTGCCGGCCAAATTTTCGGTTTACTTGGACAAACGAAGGCAACATTCAACCGGGAGGCGATGATGATACGCGTGATCATGGCAGGAATTGTTTTGGCAACGGCTGTTCTTAATGTTCGGGCGGCCAGGACGGAAATTCCCTTGAAACAGGTGGCGCTTTTTACGAGCGGGGTGGGTTATTTCGAGCGTTCGGCGGAAATCAGCGGCGCAACGGAAACGGAATTGAATTTCAAGACTGAGCAGATCAATGATTTGCTTAAATCGCTGGTTTTGCTGGATGAAAGCGGCGCGCCGGTGCGGGCGGCGACATATGAGTCCAGCGATCCGGTTGAACGCACACTGAAATCGTTCAGCGTGGATTTAACCGATAATCCGAATCTGGGCGACCTGCTCAACCGTATGCGCGGCATCGCGGTGCGTGTCAATGCAAATGCGCGCGACTGGACGGGTTTGATTATCGGCGTGGAAACGCAGAAAAAGATTGTTGAACGCGAGATCTGTGAGGTTAAAATTCTCAATCTGATGAGCGGTAAAAGCGCGCGCGCCATTCCCCTCGAAACCGTTCAGGAGATCGAAGTGCTTGAGCCTTCCGTTCAGTCCGATCTTGAATCCGCCCTGCAAACATTGGCCGGCAGTCATGAACAGGGCAAAAAGAAGGTGCGTTTGAATTTTGCGTCCGGTTCCAAGCGCATTGTGCGCGTTGGTTATATGCTCGAAACGCCTGTTTGGAAAACCAGTTACCGGCTGGTGATTGAGAATGGCCGGGAACCATTTCTGCAAGGTTGGGCGCATGTTGAAAATATGACCGATGAAGACTGGGATGGCGTTACGCTTTCGCTCTTTTCCGGGCGTCCGCTTTCATTCATCCAGAATTTGTATGATCCCTTGTATTTGCGGCGTCCGGTCGTACGCATGGCGCAGGAATCCGGCCTTGCTCCGCCGGAATATGAAGGCGCGCTGAATGTCGCCGACGGTGTGCTGGCGGATGCGCCTGCTGTCGCCAAGAGCCGCGTGCGCCGTGAATTTGCCGCCAAAATGGCGGCGGGCGCGCCGCCGCAGCAGGAGCGCGCCATGCGCATGGATGTCAGCGCCGAGGACATGGGCGGAGGCGCGGCGGAAAGCATGGCCGCCGCGCATGCGACGGGTGAACTCTTTGAATATCAGATCAGGGAGCCGCTGACGCTGCCGCGCCGGCAATCGGCCATGCTGCCGATTGTCAATCAGACGGTCAAAGGACGCGCTCTTTCAATTTTTGACGCCGCAGTCAATTCCAGGCACCCACTGAACGGATTGGAAATAGAAAATACTTCCGGCCTGTTTCTGATGCAGGGTCCGGCGACGGTCTTTGAGGACGGCATGTACGCCGGAGATGCGCGGCTGCCGGATACGCAGCGCGGCGAAAAGCGTCTGCTTTCTTATGCGCTTGATCTGGCTGTGGAAGCCAGGCTGGAATCCAGGGGCGAGCCGGAAGAAATTGTTTCCATGAAAATCATACGCGGCGCGCTGATTTTTCAGCGCAAGTTTGTGAACACCGTTGTCTATACATTCCGAAGCAAGCGCGACAAAGAGCGCAATATTCTGATTGAACATCCGTTGCGCGAAGGATGGACGCTGGTTGAGCCGGCTGAAGGTGTTGAGAAAACGCGCAATGCCTATCGCTTTTGTTTCCGTCTGGCCGGCGGGAAAACCGCCGATATGGCTTTCCGCGAACAACGGGTGGATGCGGAGACACTCGCGCTGGCCGATACCGCCAGCGAGCATATCGGTTTTTTTATCAATCAAAAGAAAATTTCCGCCGCATTGCGTCAGGCGCTTGGTCGTTTTGTTGCCATGCAGCGGGAATTGGAAGATTTGCGCCAGGCGCGCGCGCAAAAAGAGTTGCGTTTGCGTGCAATTACCCAGGATCAAACCCGCATTCGCGAAAATATGAAGACTGTTAACCGCAATTCCGAGAGTTACGCCATGTGGGAGCGCAAGCTTGTCGAGCAGGAAAAGGAAATTGACCAACTGGCGCTTGAAACCGAAAAAATGCGCGGCGAAGAACATGAGCGTTCCGCCGCGCTGGCGCAGTTCCTGGCCGAACTGAATGTCGAGTAGGGGTGCGTGGGCGCATGACCGTTTTGCCGGCGCCAGGCGGGGTGTGCGCCGGTTTTGGATCTGCCGGAACGCTTGAAACAGGATTGTTTGAGATGACGATGCGCATTACCGGAGGCATCTGGCGCGGACGGCAACTGCGGGTGCCGCCGCACGGAGTGCGGCCGGCGCAGGATCGTGTGCGTTTGGCCGTTTTTTCGGCGCTTGGCGACAGGATTGGCGGCGCGCGTGTGCTGGATTTATTCGCCGGCACCGGCGCCTATGGGTTGGAGGCTTTAAGCCGCGGAGCGGCTTCCGCTGTTTGGATTGAAAGCGACCGGCTGGTTACGCGTTATTTGCGCGAAAATGTGGCGGCCTTATGCGGAGGCCGGGCCGATTTTGACCGGGAACAGGCGCTTGTTTGTTGCTGCGATTGCCTGCGTTACCTGTCCGGCGCGGAGGGGCGGTGTTTTGACGTTTTTTTTGCCGATCCTCCTTACGATCCGGCGCAGGACTGGTCGCAGCGGATTGTTGCGGCTTTGTCAGGTTGTCTCTGCGCTTCCCCCGGAGCATGGCTGGTGCTTGAGCAAGCGGCGGCGGTCCAGGCGCCCTCTGCCCCCGGCTGGCGTTTCCTGAAAAACAGGATTTACGGCGCAACAGCGATCTGTTATTATGCCAAAATTAGTTAACCCGCAATCCGTGCTTAATCCGTTGGAAAAAGTTTATGCAAAAGCTGGTAATCTATCCGGGAACGTTTGACCCCTTGACTTTAGGGCATGTGGATGTGTTGCGCCGGGCGGCGCGTCTGTTTGAGCGTGTGGTGCTGGCGGTGGCTGTCGGCGCGCATAAAGACACTTTGTTTTCAATTGAAGAGCGTCTTGCCATGGCTCGCCGGCTTGCGGCAACTTTCCCCAATGTTGAGGCGGATCAGTTTTGCGGATTGCTTGTGGATTACGTCAAACAAAAAGGCGCGCGTGTGATTATCCGCGGATTGCGCGCGTTTTCCGATTTTGAGTATGAATTTCAGATGGCGCTGACCAACCGCAGGATGGCCTCGGATGTGGAGGTTTTGTTCATGATGCCGCGCGAAACCTATAGTTATATCAGTTCGAGCGCTGTGCGTGAAATCGCCGCTTTGGGCGGGGATACCGCCAAATTCGTGCCGGATTATGTTGTGGACGCGCTCAAGCGCAAATTAAGCCGTTCCGCGCCGACCTGATGGTTTTTTTGCCTGCATAAAAGACTTGATTTTTTCCGGTGTTTTCATGTACTGTCGCTTGTTTGTGCATGGCGGATAGGATTTGTTGGTAATTGCAAATAGGATTGTCGAATGATTACGCGCGGCCATATTGTGCGGTTTTTAGGGGCGGCTTGCGGGTTGTTGTTGTTTGCCGGCTGTATGTCCGTAAGTGTTCCCTCTGCTTCCGATACGCCTTGGACCCCACCGGAACGGGCGGTTCAGGATGATGCCGCCTGGCGCAGAATTCGCGCGCAGGTTCCGGATTTGTCCGAGTCTTTGGCGTTATCCGATTTGGTTGATGTGGCTTTGTATAACAATCCGGCCACGGCCAATGCCTGGTATGATGCGCGGGCGGCCGCGGCGCAGGTTGAGCAGGCGCGCGGTTATTTCCTGCCGACTCTGGTCGGCAAGGCGGATGGCATGCGGCAGGGTGTTGCCGCAGACCCTGATGATTTCGATTCCGATCGCCTCAATTATGGGCCGGGGTTGAAACTGAATTATCTTGTTTTAAATTTTGGCGGCGGCCGCGCGGCGGCTGTTGAGCAGGCGTTGCAAACTGTTTACGCCAAGAACTACACATTCAATCGCGCGATTCAGGATGTCTTGCTGGCCGTCGAAACGGCTTATTATGGATTGGTGGGCGCAGAAGCCGGCGTGGAAGCGGCCGAGGCCGGCGTGGCTGATGCGCAACTAACGCTTGATACCGTCCAAGCACGGCGTTCGGCCGGGTTGGGGACGGAATTGGAGGTTTTGCAGGCTCAGTCCGGGTATGACCAATCCCGTTTCAATCTGGCCGATGCCAAGGGCCGGTTGCAGATTGCGCGCGGCAGTTTGGCCCAGGCGCTGGGATGGCCTGCCGATACAAAGATTGATATTGTTGCGCCGGAGACGGAAATACCCGCAAATTTGCCGCCCCAGGACATGCGGCGCATGCTTGATGATGCGATCAAGCGCCGCCCGGATGTGGCGGCTCTGCGCGCAACCTTGGCTGCGCAGCAGGCGGCCATCAAAGTGGCCGGGTCAACGCTTTGGCCTTCGCTCTATTTAAATGCCGATGTCAACCGCTGGTTTTATGAAAATTACCAAGGCAAGGAATATCAGGATCGGGACTGGACTTACAGCGCCGGATTCAGTCTGCAGTGGACGTTTTTTGACGGGTTGCAGACCGTCAATGCCCGGCGCGCGGCGGCGGCCAAAATGGAATCGGTTCGCGCCCAGTTGGCGCAAGCCGAATTGGCGGCCGGGGCGGATGTTTGGAAGGCGTATGCCAACTATCAGTCGGCGCTTGAAAAAAATCATTATAGCGAGGCCTATTTGAAGAGCGCCTCTGCCAATTATGATCTGGCGCTCGACAGTTATCGCAATGGTTTGAACGCCATGCTTGACGTTGTCAATGCCGAGAGCCAGTTATCCCAGGCGCGTTCCCAGAATGTGTCGGCGCGCCAGGAGGCGTTTGTGGCTTTGGCCAAGCTTGCCTACGCCGCCGGTCTTTTGGATCGGGAAGGCGGCGCGGGGGAGATTTTTGCTAACAATGCGCGCGAGGAACATCAATGATGAAAAAACATTTTCGGTATTTTGCCGCGCTTGCCATGTGCGGCTTGCTTGTTGCTTGTACGTCCGCCTGCCGGAAACAGCAGGCGCACCCGACCATGCCGCCCAGCCAGGCGCGCACGGCGCTGGCGGTTAAACAGGATACGCCGGTGGTGATTACGACTTTTGGCGCAACCAAGGATCGGATGAGCGTTGATGTCTTGCCCCAGGTTTCCGGACGATTGGTTCAAACCATGATTGCGGACGGCGCTGTGGTTACCAATAATCAGCCGCTTTTTTTGATTGATCCGAGCGACTATCTGCTGGGTGTGCGCCAGGCCGAAGGTCAGTTGACAGCCAGCCGCGCCAATCTGGAATTAAGCCGGCTGACGCTTGAACGCAATCAGCCGTTGCTGGCCAAGCATATGATTTCCCAGGAGCAATTTGATTCAATGAAGGCCAAACTGGATGCCGATGCCGCCCAGCTGCTGATTAATGAGGCGGCGCTTGAGCAGGCGCGGCTGGATTTATCGCGTTGTACGGTTACGGCGACAGTGGCCGGAGTTTGTTCGCGGCGGGAAATTGATGACGGCAATCTCGTTGCGGCCAACCAGACCAAATTGACCAATATCCGCAGTTATGATCCGATGCTGGTGGATTTGACTGTTTCCGAGAAGGATCTTGGGCTGCTGCGTTCCGCCATGCAGGCCGGCGAGGTGCGTGTGGAATTAACGCCCAGCGGTGATACAAATTGTTATGAAGGCAAACTGGTGTTTTTGGATAATGCCGTTGATCGCCGGACAGGAACCATCGCCTTGCGCGGCCAGATTCCCAATCCGGATCACAAGCTATGGGCCAACCAGTTTGTGGAAATCCGTATTTTTGCCGGAATGGCCCGTCAGGCGGTGATGGTGCCGGAGAGCGCGGTGCAATTCGGCTTGCAGGGTCCTTATGTTTTTGTGGTCAAGGATCAGAAGGCGGACTTGCGTCTGGTTAAACCCGGGGTGCGCTATGCCGGCCAGATTCAAATTATCGAGGGCGTTGCGTCGGATGAACGCGTTGTTGTTTTGGGGCAGCTGATGCTCTTCCCGGGCGCTCCGGTCGCGGAAGCGGCGTCCGAACCGAAGCCGCACAATTAAGGGAGCGGAAAATATTGTGACTATGTCGGAAACATTCATTCGCCGGCCGATTATGACCACCTTGCTGATGGTCGTTATGTCCGTTTTTGGCGTTTGGGCCTACTTCCGCATGCCGGTCAACAGTTTGCCGACGGTGGATTATCCGGTGATTCAGGTCATGGTGGCTTATCCCGGCGCCAGTCCGGCTGTCATGGCATCGGCTGTGGCGACGCCGCTTGAAAATCAGTTTACGCAGATCAATGGTCTGGAGACCATGATTTCCGACAACAAGGTGGGCATCACCACCATTACGCTTACGTTCAGCCTCAATCGCAATGTTGATTTGGTGGCGCCAGATGTGCAGGCGGCGATCAGTCGCGCGCAGAACAATCTGCCGAAAGATCTGCCCAATCCACCCACTTATACAAAGTTCAATCCTTCGGATGCGCCCATTTATTATATCATGCTCTATTCCGATACGCTGACGCATGCCGATTTGTATGATTATGCCAATCATATGGTTTCCAAAAAACTGAGCATGCTCGAAGGCGTTTCGCAGGTGCAGACTTTTGGTTCGCCGCGCGCTGTGCGCATTCAATTCATTCCGGAAAAATTGGCCGGGTATCAGATTGGCGTGGATGAGCTTGCCTCTGCGCTGTCGAGCGGGACGGTCAATATTCCGGGCGGCAGTTTAAACGGTCCTTCGCGCACGTTTTCGATTGAGCCGCAGGGGCAGTTGCGCACAGGGCGGGAATATGGCGAATTGATTGTTGCCTACCGCAATAACGCGCCCGTGCGCTTGAAGGATGTTGCCCATTGCGTGGACAGCACCAGCGACGATCTGGTTGATATTCTTTACAGCCGGCCCGGCATGCCCGACAAGGGGCGCTGTGTGGTGATGGCCATTTCGCGGGTTAGCGGCGCTAATACCGTGGCGGTATCCAAAAGGATTGAACGCGAATTGGAGGCGGTGCGCGAAGAACTGCCGCGCGCGATTAATATCGAGACAATGTATAACGGCGCCGATCCCATTCGCGAGTCCATCGAGGATGTGCAGGTTACCGTGATTATCGCGCTGGTGCTGGTTTTGTTGGTGTTGTTTATGTTTCTCGGGCGGATCCGCGAGACCATCATTCCTGGCATTGTGCTGCCGGTCTCGCTGCTGGGCACGCTGATCATCATGCTGGCTTCCGGGTTCAGCCTCGACACGCTTTCGCTGATGGGGATTGTGCTGGCGGTCGGGTTCCTGGTGGATGACGCCATCGTTGTGCTTGAAAATACCGTTCGGCACATGGAAGAGGGCATGAAGCCCATTCCGGCGGCTGTGCGCAGCATGGGGGAAATAACCTTCACTGTCATAGCCACCAGTGTGGCGCTGATCATCGTTTTTACTCCGCTCGTGTTTATGAGCGGGGCGGTGGGCCGGAATTTGAGCGAATTCTCCCTGACGGTGATTTTCGCCATCGTTGTTTCCACTTTTGTGGCTTTGACGCTTTCGCCGATGATGTGCGCGCGCATCATCCGGCAGAACCAGAAGCCCAATCGCCTGCAACGTTTGATTACCTCAACCTTGAATGCGATTGTGCGGCAGTATGGCATGGCGCTGGATTGGACTTTGAAGCATAAGTCCATAACGATCGTCGCCTGGGTCATCTGTATTCTGGGGACGATTGTGCTTTTTCAGGTTTTGCCGCAGAACTTTCTGCCGAAGGGCGACAGCAGCTTTGTGCATGGCGCGATGCTTATGCC
>CAZMFH010000072.1:9516-11165 GCA_964565485.1 uncultured Verrucomicrobiota bacterium
TCGGAACAGATGCAGGCGTTTCAGCGCCAGGTTAACGCGATTATCGGGCAGGATGAGGATGTCATTCAGATGGGCACCGTAAGCGGACATCAGATCGGCGCCGATCAGAGTCTGGGCTTTGTCTTTATCCGTTTGCGCCATCCTTCGCAGCGGCGGCATCCGATAGATTATTATGTGCAGAAATTTACCGCCCAATTATCGGTTTTGCCTTCCGGTTTCTGCTTTTTGCAGGCGATGCCGGTGCTCAAGATCAGTTCGGGCGCCGAATCCACTGCGGCCGGCAGCGATTATGCCTATATGCTGATCGGCTTGGATCGCGAGCAGGTTTATAACACCGCGCGCAAGGTTGAAAACGCCATGCGCGCCATACCGGGATTTTACGGAATTCAGAGCAATATCAAATTGAACATGCCGCGCCTGAACGTGCAGATTGACCGGGACCGCGCCTCGGCGCTCGGCATTACCGCCCAGGTTATCGAGCGGACGCTGGCTCTGGCTTATGCCGGCGGATATGTTACGCAGTTTACCACGGACAACGACCAATATCAGGTGATCACCGAGGTGGAAAAAGAGCATCAGGCTTTGCCGGATGATTTGTGCATGCTGTATCTGCGCTCTGCCGTTACGGGAGAATTGGTGCCTTTGAAAACGCTTGTTGACTGGCGTGAGGAGGCTGGGCCGCAGAATGTGCCGCATGCGCAGCAGCAGGAATCGGCCACGCTTTCATTCAGTCTGGAGCCGGGTGTGCCGCTCGGATATGCCACGGAGATGATCGAACAAAAAGTTTCCGCGCTTTTGCCGACCGGCGTGGCCGGCATGTTTACGGGCGATGCCCAGGAATTCAAGCGCTCCATTGCCAGCCTTGGCATTTTGCTCGTTATTGCGATTTTTATGAAATACATCACTTTGGGGGTTTTATACGAGAGCTATATTCATCCTTTTACCATTCTGACGACTCTGCCCGTGGCGGTTTTTGGCGGTTTGCTGACCTTGTTGGCGTTTGGCAGCGAAATGTCGTTGTATGCCTATATCGGCATGTTTGTGTTGATCGGGCTGATTACGAAAAACGGGATTTTGATGGTTGACTTTGCCGAACAGCGCAAGGCGGAAGGCAAAGGCAGTTATGAAGCCATTTATGACGCATGTCTGGTGCGTTTCCGTCCGATCCTGATGACCGGACTTTCCACGATCTTAGGCGCTTTGCCGATCGCGCTTGGTTATGGCGCCGACGCTTCTTCGCGTGTGCCGCTTGGTTTGATTGTGGTTGGCGGCATGGTCTTTGCCCAGGTGATTACGCTTTTTGTAACGCCGGGCATCTACTTGTATATGGAACATATTCAGGAGCGCTGGTTCAAGCCGCGCATGGATTTGGAATAAAGACCGCAACGGGCGCGCGCTTATGATTCTCATTGAGACCGGTAAATTGGCGCAGCGGCCGCGGCGTTATGCCGGCGAGTTGCCCGAATCTGTTTTGGAATTTGAGCCTGAGCAGTTGATTCAGGCTTGCGGTCCGTTGCGTTATGATTTGATGGCGCAAATGGTTACCGGAGAACTCCTGGTGCGCGTCATTGTGGCCGCGGATTTCCGGCTGTACTGCGCACGTTGCGGAAAGTTTTTTGCCCTGACGCTGCTGTATAATAAATTCCTGC
>CAZMFH010000073.1:0-2876 GCA_964565485.1 uncultured Verrucomicrobiota bacterium
ATCGCAATGTAAGTTTGACCCTGTGCCTGGCCGAACGAATAAATCTGCACCACGTTCGGGTGGTTTAATGATGCGGCCGCCTGGGCTTCATGTTTGAAGGATTGCACGAATTCATCATTATCGCCCAATTCCTTTTTCATGACCTTGAGCGCCACATGCCGGCCCAGTTCCTTGTCCATGGCATGATAGATAACGCCCATGCCGCCCGAGCCGAGCCGACCGATGAGCCAGAACCCGCCGAATTTGGCCGGCACGATTTGAGGCAACCCGCATTCCGGACATTTAATTTCAGAAAATGAAGGCAGATGCGAAACATCGAGCGTTTTTTGGCATTGCGCGCAGATGATCCTGTTTACGCGTTCTGCTTCAATTCCGGTTGAACTGTGCGTGCTCATCTTATCCGCAGAATTTTTAAGTTTCCGGTTTTGCTCGGCAGGCCTTGCCGGCCAGTGTTGGGTTTTGCCGACACTACAAACATTTTTGAGATGGAATTATAACATAAAATCATTCCGGCGCAACAAGTTTTGAAAATTTTAAATTGCGGAGGAATCGGATGGCATGGGTGATATCATTGGTGGGATTGGTGCCGACTTCGCGTTCAATGGTCAGATAACCATCGAAATGAGCGCGCTGCAGGGCGCTCAGATAAGCCGGGAATGGCACATCGCCTTCACCCAGCGGTGTTTCCTCGATATAATCGGCGCTCTTGAATCCGGGCGGCAGCTGGTCGCCGGCAAAACTGCTGTAAAGCAATTCGGGATCAACGGGCTTTCTGTTTCGGCCGTCTTTGGCATGGGTATGGACGATGTAGGGTGCCAGGGCACTGACGGCGGCTGGTATGTCTTCGCGGAAAACCATCATCAGGTTGGCTGGGTCGAAGTTTACGCCAATACCGCCGGGTAGGGCAAGATCGTCAAGAAAACCGCGCAGCACGGTGGCGGGTTCCGGTCCGGTTTCGATGGCGACAACGGCATTGAGTTTGCTGGCAAAATCGCCCAGTTCGGCGCAAGCTGCCCTCATGATTGCCCGGCGCGGATGCGCGGGATTGGATGGTATGACGCCGATGTGGGTGGTTATGATGCGACAATTTAGTTCCAGCGCCAGTTCGACGATGCGCATGGAGTTGTCAATTCGCCGCCGGTTTTCTGCGGCAATCTCAAATCCGTGCCCGCCGAAATCGCCGCAAACAGCGGAGACTTCAAGTCCGCTGTCGGCCAGCATGGTTTGCAATTCGCGCCGCCCGGCGCCGCGCAGCCTGGCAAAATGGGTTTCGCCCTGCGTGGCGTAAATCTGGATGCCGTCAACGCCCAGATGGGCGGCGGCCTCAATGCCGCCGCGCAAGCCTTGCCGAAATGATTCGAGCATTACGCCGATTTTCATGATCTGGCGCCTTGCAGTTCTGTTTGCGCTTTTTCCACCACTGCGATGGCTGCGCCGATTTCTTCCGGGGCGAGTAATGGTTTGGGCACATTCCCGGTCTGCGCCAGGCAGTATCCGAGAAAATCAACGATCTGGTCCTTGAGTTGATTGTTGGTGGCGCTAATCCAGCCGGGGACGGTGCAGTCCAGCGGCCGGCCGTCTATCGCCAATGTTTTTTTCGTAAAATCCCCAAAAACTTTGATGGTGTTGCCCGTCAATAATTCCACCTGGCGGCGTTTGCTGTTGTCAGGCACCAGCCAGGATACGAAAAGCGAGCCATGCATGCCGTTTTGATGGAGCAGGCCGACCCGCGCTTCAACAATCCTGCCTGCCCGGCGTTGACAATCTATGGATTGCACACTTGCTATCGGGCCAAAAAAATAGAGCGCCAGGTCAACATCATGGATAAGCTTATCGGTGATGATGTCATCGCTTATGCGCGCGGGTAAGGGCTGGGTGCGTTGGAAACGGTAGCTGTCCGGCGTCAATTGACCATTGGCAAGCAGGTCGCGCAGTTTGATGGCCACGGGGTTATAGCGTTCCACGTGGCCGGCCAGCAGTCGGACGCCGGCTTGAGCCGCAGTTTTGCGAAGGTGTTCGTAATCGCGGAGGGATGTTGTCAGTGGTTTTTCCACCAGCGTATGCGCGCCGGTCTGCAAGGCCAGCTCGGCCATGAAAACGTGGGCTGCCGTCGGCGCGGCGATAATCGCCAGTTGCGGGCGCGTGTCGTCAAGCAATTGGCGCCAGTCGGCGGCAAAGGGCAGGTTGGGGAAAAGGCGCTGTTTTTGGGGGTCAGTGTCGCAGATTGCGCAGATGCATAAACGCCGCGCATGCGCGGCCATGTTGCCCTTGTAATAGACTTCTGTTTCGCCGGAGGCCAGTTGCGCGATGGCTTTGGCATGCAAGAGTCCCATTTTGCCGAGTCCGGCAATGGCAACGCTGATTGGGGAATTATCGCGCGCCACAAAACGCACCGGGTGCGGTGTTGCCTGGGCCTGTGCGCCATTCAAGAGGGCGTTGGCCGGCGCCTGGTCGCTTGTCTTTTTGTGATTGGTCATTGATTGTTTGTTGCAGTTGATTTGTGTCAGGTGATTTAAATTTGGCGACTGGCCCGCACGAGGCCGAACGCCAAAACCAATGCGACGCTGATGAGGGCGGCAAAGAAAAACCAGCGGCTGTTAAGCCATGCTCGCCAGCCGCCTGCGGTTGCGATATAGCCGGGATTGGCGTGTTGCGGCCCGATGGTTGCGCTTGCGGGGATATAGCCGCGCTCCAGCAGGACGGTGATGTTGCTTGTGCTGAATGTCGGTGGATCAGCGGCAGGATTGCCGTAGAGTAGCCGGCATGGTTCCTGTCGGGCTATGCCGATGATGCGATAATCAGGTCCGCGTGCTCGGACGCTTGTAATTGCAGGTGGATCAGTAAGACCTGTACTTGAACTTGCTGGAATAAAAAAT
>CAZMFH010000073.1:2886-4099 GCA_964565485.1 uncultured Verrucomicrobiota bacterium
AGGAGCAGGCGCAATTCCGCCTGGCGTTGTTCCGGAAATACGAGCGTTGTTTGGTTTGTTTGGAAACCGGGAAAATCAACGCGGTAAAGCGTTCCGGCGCTGATGGTGCGCCATTCGCGCAATGCTCCCTGTGTGATCAAACTTTGCAATTTAACCTGAAAACTGAAATTGCATGTTTGAGTGTCAATTTCCAGTTCTGTCAACGGCTGGCGCAAAGCGTTGATGGTGATTGTAATTTCCTTGTGGTTGGTTTTGCATCCGGTAATTTCAACATCATAAGGCGTTAATTTCAGTTTTTGCGCCATTTTTGAGGGTGTGCGATTAAAGAAAACCAGTTGGTCAAGACGAAATGCGCGGTCTTCCATCAATAAATCCTCTTTCCGTTCGGTTTCATTTGTTCCGTGCCGGCTGAGAGAGATGCGGCGTAACGGCGAAGCGGACTGATCGGTGGCATTATGAATCTTGACGAGCAGGTTGGTGTAATTGCCGCGCGGAAATTCAACGGTCAGGTTATGAATATCCATAAAACGTGTGTAATCATAAATGAGCGCGTTTTCCATCAGAATTTCCGGCTTGTCTTTGTCGGCATGCGATACGGTGATGTGCCGTTCAAAATTTTTGAGAGGCGTTTGAATGCGCAGTCCCGATATTGGCTGGTTGGCGCAAATCTGTGCTTGGATTTCAAGGCCGTTATCGGCTGATTCTTGAAGATGCAGGATTTTGGAAGCAACGGCGTGGTCGGCCGTTTGATCGGAATCTTGCATGGCCTTTTTGATCAAAAAAGGCATTGGCGCTGCGTCCGTTGCAAGACGCAGATCCGCGCGGGAATCGGATAGGGCCGACCAGATTTCACGGTCTATCGGCGCTGCAAAAAGGATTTCGGTGTCGGATTCCGGCAGATAAATTTCTTTTTGATAGCGATAGCCATTGAGCGCGCAATCCGTTGTTGCGGCCAGTATGCCCGATGCGCCAAGCAGGATAACGGCAAGAATTTTTTTCATGGATTTTTGTTTTTGCCGGCCATGTGCGCCGTGAATGTTTCGCGAAATTTAAGATAAACAAAGGAGGCGCAAATCAGGGTGGCGCCTACGAGCAGAAAAGCGATTATGCGATAGGTTTTTTCCAGGCTGTCCAAGTCAAGGATGAACACCTTGATTGATGTTAAGGCAAAGAGGGCAAGTCCGGTGAGCCGGAGCGGGCGGATGGATTTTAA
>CAZMFH010000073.1:4109-11034 GCA_964565485.1 uncultured Verrucomicrobiota bacterium
GAGTCCAAGCGCAAAGATTACCCAAAAAATCGAAATGCCGCCGGCGCGTAATCCGGGGATGAAATGGTAAAACAAAGTATTGATCTCCAGCGAGGCATAGCCAAAGAAAAGCGCAATGGCGCTGTAACCAAAGAAACGGCTGTGGCTGGTTGTGTTTGCGCGCCGCCTGAACATTTGGAATACAAACAACAGGAAAACAAGCGCGATTGCGCAGTCGAGCAGGCGCATGCCGGCATTGATCAACAGGTAGCCTTCCGGGTCTGCGTAGCGGGCGGAGCCGGGGATAAAGTTCCATGCCGCCATGTCGAAGCAGAGCAGCTTAATGAAGAACCCGATTGTAAAGGCATAGAGCAGGTCAAGTAATATAGTCGCCTTGCGGGCAAGATGGATTGCGGCTATGGCAAGGCATGCCGCCGCCCAAAGCCCGGAGAGGATTGGCATGCGCAGCGGCGCGCAAAGATAAGCGCAAGTGCGATTGAGTTCCAGGTGCAGAAAGAGGAAAGCCATGGCAAAAAAAACGGCGGCAATGAGCGCCGTTGCCCGGCGCGGAGGGACAATGTCGGCAATATCGTTCCCGGCGCCGAGCGCGAGGCGGGCGGCGCTGTTGGTTTGGCCGGTCAATCGGGCGGCTGCGCCGGCGGATACAATTGGCGCGCCGAAGGAAACCAGTCGCCCGACAAGCGCCGTCAGATAATCGCGCAAGGCAATTGCCTGGTCGCCTTGGATGCTGTTCGTAAAGGTGTTTTGCAGGTCCAGCATAAAAAATCGGTAAAATGTGATTAAATATAAGAGATAGGCCACATGCCGCAACATGCGACTGTCAAGTTTGACCGCCACCCAGGTGAGAACAAACGCTTCAGCGCTCCAAAAAACAGTGATCCATTGTCGCGCAAACAAAAGCGGCGCCGTCAGTATCAGGAACAAGGAAGCCAGCGCCATAAAGCTGATTACCAGGGTGCGGTCCTGCAATCGGCGTCGAATGAAAATTGCGACATGGATGCAATAAAAAACAGCCAGCGCCAGGCTGACGGCAGCAGTCCAGCGCAGGTCAAAAACGCGCTTGATCAGATGATGGCTGAGTCCGAAAAAAAACATGGCGTTTAAGATGAGCAAAAATAGCTCGATGGCTGTTATCCGGCAGCGATTGCGGATTTGGAAAATGATCACTGAAGCGGCAAAGAGCATAAAAAATGCGCCGAGGAATGGGGCGATTTCCCAAAAATGTTCGGCTTGAAAGTATTTTGCAATCGAAACGCCGGCGATGCCATAAGTGCTCAGCATGGCCAGAATATTCAGCAGCGGCCAATGTCTCCGCGTGGCAACAACCAATACGCCAATGCCCAGGATCAGCATATAAGCAAAAAGGCCGGTGAAGTTGGCCGTCCCTGTGGCGAGCGCTACAGGCGTTCCGTAGCCGCCGATTATGCCGATCAGCGCCATTAAAATTGAATTGAATCTGGTTGCCATCAAACCCGCCCCGGCGGTAATCATAAACATCAAGGCAAAAGATGTTGCCGCGCCGGTCAGGTGATACAGGTTTGAAGCAGCAAAAGATGCAAAATAAAGCAGCGCCAAGCCTGTGCCCATCAGTCCGTGCGCCAGGAGATTATAGCGGTGAATCATTTGCATGCGGATGCCGCCGCCCAGGATCAAGGCGCCGGCAAGTGTCGTCAAAGTTACCCGGCCCTGCGGTCCAAGCATGCCTTTTTCAACCGCATATTTCAGAAAAAACGCCATGCCAAACAAAATAATTAATACGCCTGCCCGCAAGAGCCAGTTGGTTGCGATGGCGAATTCGACCGACAGTCCCGGCCGGCGATATTCCTCGCCGACGATGATCCAATTCCAGATTTTTGCGAGCAAGTCGCGGGTGGCCAGTTCAAAAGCGTTGGGTTGACGCGGAAGCTTTGGTTTACCGGCTGTTGGAGATGGTTTTGGAATGGGAACTGGCGGCGGCTGGATGGCCAAATTCTGGGCAGGCTCGTCTTGCGAGGCTTGGTGCGGTATTTGTGGGGTTTTTGCGAAGACTGTTGCCGCTATTTTGGTCAATAATATATCCGTACGCCTGAGGTTTTGGCGCATTTCGATCAGCATAACGAGGATGGCCACTGGTATTAATGTGAAGAGCAATAGCGCGCCAATTGCCAAAAACGTGAGTAAGCTTTCCATAGGCAAAGATTTTCAAATGGGCTTGAAATGTCAAGCAGGAAACTTGCGTGTTCTGATGCGTGTCAGCCGGATCAGTGGTCAGGGAAAAATTGGCGGAAGCTGCCTTGCTGATTGTTGAAAGAAAATTGTGTATGATGCTTGTCATTTTTGCGGGATTTAGGTAATAATTCCCCCCATGCGTGCGCTTGTAAAAACCTCTTCCGGCGTCGGGAATATGGAACTGCGCGATCTTCCGGAACCACAGCCGGCTGCCGGCGAAATCAAAATCAGGGTTAAAGCTGCTTCCATCTGTGGCTCTGACCTGCATATTCGCCGCGGGGATATCGGGATTCCGATGCGTTTTCCCGTTGTGCCTGGCCATGAGTTTGCCGGGGTCATTACCGAGGTCGGCGCGGGCGTGGCCGGATTTAAGGCGGGGGATCGGGTAACGGCCGAAAATACGCGTGTCAGTTGCGGGGTTTGCCGGCAATGTGCGGAAGGCAGTTATAACCTTTGCCGCCGGCGCTTGGCAACCGGCTACGCCTTTGACGGCGCCTTTACCGATTATGTGGTGGTTCCGGCGGTGCGGGTGCATCGTTTGCCAGATGCCGTTGATTTTCAGTCCGGCGCTTTAACCGATCCTTCGGCCTGCGCCTATCACGCTGTTCAGGAATTGACGCGTGTGGCGGCCGGACATCTTGTGCTGGTCAGCGGTCCGGGGGCGATGGGGCTTTTTTGCTTGCAGTATGCCAAGGCAAACGGCGCCACGGTGATTCTGACCGGTCAGGCGCGCGATGCGCGGCGTCTTGAGTTGGGGCGTGAACTGGGGGCTGATCATGTTCTGACGGGCGCCGGTCTGGAGGAACAAATCCGGGCTTTATCCGGAACGGAAGGTGTTGATGTTGTGCTGGAATGTTCCGGGGCGGAAGCGGCGGCGCAGATGGGATTGCGTTTGCTCCGGCATCAGGGGCAGTGGACGCAGGTCGGCATTTACGGCAAGCCGGTGCTTTTTGATCTGGATGCCGTGTTGTATCGTGAAATCAGGCTCACCGGTTCGTTCAGCCAGAAATTTGTCGGGTGGGAACAGGCCTTGGCGCTCTGCGCTTCAGGCAAGGTGCGGGTGGCGCCGCTTATTACGCATAAGTTTGCGTTGGCGGAATGGGAGCAGGCTTTCGATTTGTTTGAGAGAGGCGTTGCCGTCAAAGTTGTTTTCGAAATGTAATGCTTGGCAGATTGGCGCTTGCCGTATTTAAGCCGGGAAAGGAATCAATGATCATGAAGAAAAATGTTGTGCAAACCGATCGTGCGCCCAAGCCTGTGGCGCGTTACTCGCAAGGCATCAAGGTCGGCAATACCTTGTATGTGCAAGGCACCATTGCCCTGGATCCGCAGACCGGTAAAATCGTGGAAGGTTTCTGCGCCGCGCAGGCCAGGCGTGTTTTTGAGAGCATTAAGGCGATTTTGGAACAGGCCGGATTGACAATGGCGGATGTTGTCAAGGTTGTTGCGTTTTTGGCCGATTTGGATGATTATGCAGTTTTTAACGGGGTTTATGCCGAATATTTTCAGGCTGATCCGCCGCCGGTGCGCACTACTGTGCAGGCCAAGCTGCCCTTGGGCGCGCTAGTGGAGGTGGAAGTGATTGCCGTGGACGGCGCGAAATAAATCACCCCGCTTTTTAAATGGAAAGGAGCTTTATGCCGCGTCGCACTGATATCAACAAAGTAATGATCATCGGGTCGGGACCCATTGTCATCGGCCAGGCTTGTGAGTTTGATTATTCCGGCACTCAGGCTTGCAAGGCCTTGCGCAAGCTGGGTTTTAAAATTGTGTTGGTTAATTCCAATCCGGCCACGATTATGACCGATCCTGGCATGGCCGATATCACTTATATCGAGCCGCTGAATGTGCAGCGCATGGCGGAAATTATTGCCAAAGAACGGCCGGATGCGCTTTTACCCAATCTGGGCGGCCAAACGGGATTGAATCTTTGCTCGGAATTGGCGAAGGCTGGTGTTCTTGAGAAATACGGGGTCAAGGTTATCGGCGTACAGGTGGATGCCATCGAGCGCGGCGAGGATCGCATAATTTTTAAGGAAACCATGAAAAATCTGGGCATAGATATGCCCAAGAGCGCGCCGGCTTTTAATGTGGCCGAAGCCGAGCGAATAGCGGCTGAACTTGGTTATCCGGTTGTGGTGCGTCCGGCTTACACCATGGGCGGAACCGGAGGAGGTCTGGTTTATAACGCGGAAGAATTGCGTTTGATCGCCAGCCGCGGGATTGCCGCCAGCATGGTGGGGCAGGTGCTGATCGAAGAATCAGTTTTGGGGTGGGAGGAACTGGAGCTGGAAGTGGTGCGCGACGCCAAAAACAACATGATCACGGTCTGCTTTATCGAGAATGTTGACGCCATGGGTATCCATACCGGCGACTCTTTTTGCGTGGCGCCTATGCTGACGATCAGTCCGGAACTGCAGCGCAGATTGCAGCAATACGCCTATAAAATTGTCGAAGCGATCCAGGTGATCGGCGGCACCAATGTCCAGTTTGCCCATGATCCGCGCACCGGGCGCGTTGTGATTATTGAAATAAATCCGCGCACCTCGCGCTCTTCCGCGCTGGCTTCGAAAGCCACCGGTTTCCCGATTGCCATGGTTTCCGCCATGCTGGCTGCCGGTATGACGTTGGACGAAATTCCCTATTGGCGCGCTGGGACGCTCGAAAAATATACGCCTTCCGGCGATTATGTGGTGGTTAAATTTGCGCGCTGGGCTTTCGAGAAATTCCGTGGCGTCGAAGACAAACTTGGCACGCAAATGCGCGCGGTTGGCGAAGTTATGAGCATCGGCAAAACCTACAAGGAGGCGCTCCAAAAGGCGATTCGTTCGCTTGAGAACGGGCGTTCCGGGATGGGTTTTGTCCGCGATTTCAACAAGCGTTCGCTGGCTGAATTGATGGCGCTTGTAAGTGAGCCGACCAGCGAGCGGCACTTTATGATATACGAGGCTTTGCGCAAGGGCGCGGATATTGATGAGCTCTATCGTGTTACCGCCATCAAGCCATGGTTTTTACGGCAAATGCAGGAGCTGGTTGCGCTCGAAGAGGAAGTTTTGCGGTATAAGGGAGCTGTGCTGCCGGATGAACTGCTTCTGCGCGCCAAACGCGACGGATTTGCCGACCGTTACCTCGCCAAACTGCTTGACAGGCCGGAAGCCGATATCCGCCGGCAGCGTGTCCGGATGGGATTGACCGAGGCTTGGGATGCCGTGCCGGTCAGCGGAGTTGAAAATGCCGCCTATTATTATTCCACCTATAATGCCAAGGATGGCACGAAGGCAAGCGCCAGACGCAAAATCATGATTTTGGGCGGCGGCCCGAATCGCATCGGGCAAGGCATTGAATTTGATTATTGCTGTGTGCATGCGGCGTTTGCCTTGCGTGATCTTGGTTTGGAAACCATCATGGTCAATTGCAATCCGGAAACTGTTTCCACCGACTATGATACTTCCGATAAACTCTACTTCGAGCCTTTGACTGTCGAGGATGTTTTGAGTATCTATGAGAAGGAGCAGCCGGAAGGCGTGATTGTGCAGTTCGGCGGCCAGACCCCCTTGAATCTTGCCGGCGAACTGGCCAAAGCCGGTGTGCGCATTCTCGGAACAACTCCGGAAACGATTGATCTGGCCGAGGATCGCGACCGGTTCCGGCTGGCGATGGAGCGCATGGCCATTCCTATGCCTGAATCCGGTATGGCCAGCACGTTGGACGAGGCGCTGCGTGTCGCCCAACGGATTGGCTATCCGCTGATGGTGCGGCCTTCCTATGTTCTGGGCGGACGCGGGATGGAGATCGTTTATGACGAGGATATGCTCAAGCGGTATGTTGCCGCCGCCGCGGATGTAACGCCGGAGCGTCCCATCCTGATTGATCGTTTTCTGGAAGACGCCCTCGAAGCTGAAGCCGATGCGCTGGCCGACGGCGTTGATGCTTATGTGCCGGCGGTGATGGAGCATATCGAACTGGCCGGCATCCATTCCGGCGATTCCGCCTGCGTGATTCCGCCTGTCAGTATTGCGCCGCAGCATCTCCAGACTATTTACGACTACACCCGGCGCATTGCCCGCGAATTGAAAGTGGTGGGGTTGATGAATATGCAATATGCGATTGCCGGAGACAAGGTCTATGTGCTGGAGGCCAATCCGCGCGCTTCGCGGACTGTGCCGCTGGTTTCCAAGGTCTGCAATATCTCCATGGCCAGAATTGCCACCGAGCTGATGTTGGGCAAAAAAATTGCCGAACTCAAATTGCAGCATCGCAAAATCCCGCATTTTGGGGTCAAGGAGGCGGTTTTCCCGTTCAGTATGTTCCCGGAAGTTGATCCCTTGCTTGGCCCGGAAATGCGTTCGACCGGCGAGGTGTTGGGGCTGGCCGAATCATTTGGTCTGGCCTTTTTCAAGGCCGAAGAAGCCGCCGCTCCGGTTTTGCCCACTGCCGGGACTGTCTTCATCAGCCTGGCGGATAAAACGCACCGGACGGTGCTGGGAATTGCGCGCGAATTTGCCCGGCTTGGATTCCGCATCAAGGCGACGCGCGGAACCCATGCTTTTCTGGCGCAAAATGGAATTGCGGCGGAGTTGGTGAACAAATTGCACGAGGGGCGTCCGAACATAATTGATGGGATTATGAACGACGAGATCCAGATGGTCATCAATACGCCGGTGAGCAAGCGTGGACAATATGATGATTCCTATATTCGCAAGGCGGCCATCAAACA
>CAZMFH010000074.1:0-10891 GCA_964565485.1 uncultured Verrucomicrobiota bacterium
GGCCTTCTCTGAGCGTGTCAACATGCTGATTCTGGAACGCTTCAATGCCGAGGGCATTGAATTTGCGCTTCCAACACAGACGATCCATCTTGCGCAACCAAACGCAGGTCAAATTGCCACATAACACTATGTGGCATGCAAAGGAAGCGTGGCCATGAACAGACTTGATTGGGGGATTGTTGCTTTTTATCTGCTTGGCATGGTCGGCATGGCCGGCTGGCTGGGCAGGAATCAGCGCACCGGCCGCGATTATTTCCTGGGCGGCAATCGCATCAACCATTGGGCGATCGGCATTTCCACCATGGCTACCCAATGTTCGACCAACAGTCTGTTGGGTGCGCCGGCGTTTGTCATGGCTGTCGGCGGCTTGCTTTGGCTGCAATACGAATTGGCCGTGCCGCTTGCGATGATCGGCGTCATTACATTTCTTTTGCCGTTTTTCCGGCAGCAAAATGTGGTTTCCGTTTACGAATATTTGGAACGTCGTTTCGGCCCCGGCAGCCGCACCATGCTTTCGGTGTTATTTCAGTTTTTGCGCGCTTTTTCCACCGGTGTAACGGTCTATGGCATCGCGCTGGTTATTCAACAGCTTGTCGGGCTGCCCTTCTGGGCGGCCGTGCTTTTGATCGGTGTGGTAACCTTGATTTATGATTTTCTGGGCGGCATCCGGGCGGTGATTTATTCGGATGTGATTCAGATGATTGTGCTTTATGCGGGCATTCTCATCTGCTTGATTTATGCCGTCCGCTTATGCGGAGGATGGAGTGAAATATTGGCTGTTTTCCCGGCTGATAAGGCGCGTACGCTTGATTTCCGGCATCTCGGATTTACCGGCGCCAATCATTTTGCCTTTTGGCCCATGGTGCTTGGCGGTTTTTTTCTTTATTTAAGCTACTATGGCTGCGATCAAACGCAGGTGCAACGCGAGCTTTCCAGCCGCAATCTGGATGAGACGAACATGTCTCTTTTTCTCAACGGCATTCTGCGATTTCCTTTGACTCTGACCTATTGCTTGATCGGCGTCGCGATCGGCGCTTATGCCATTCAAAATCCGGGTTTTATCGAGCGTCTGATTGATCCTGCCACCGGCGCGGCCAATTATAATCTGGCGGTGCCCACGTTCTGTCTCCAATATATGCCGCATGGGATCATTGGTCTGATCATGGTATCCATGTTTGCTGCGGCCATGTCGTCGCTTGATTCCACCATCAATTCGCTCTCGGCGCTGACTATTCATGACCTCGTCGAACGCTTTCATCCGGCTGGCGCGCTTGGTGAACGGGGCGCAATTATCTGGGGGCGTTTGACAACCATTGGTTGGGGCATTCTTTGCATGACTTTCGCCTTTTTTGTGGGCGATATTTCGCCTTCCATCATTGAAGCCATCAATAAAATCGGTTCCATAGCGAACGGCCCGATCCTGGCGACTTTTCTGCTGGCCACGCTCACCCGGCGCGCCAATGACCCTGGAGTTATGATCGGTATTGCCACAGGCCTATCCGCCAATTTGCTGACTTGGCTTTTCCTGCCGGGCGTTTCCTGGTTGTGGTGGAACGTAATCGGTTGCGGAATCACTTTTGCCGGCGGATATGGAGCCAGTTTGTTGTTCAAAACGCGTCTTGTTCCGAATCTGGAAGCGCTTGTTTATCACGCCGATGCAGCGCGGCAATTCAACTATCGCCGCAATTGGCGCGTTTATCTCTGGATTCTGGCGGGATATTTTGTGTTTTTGATCCTGCTGCTGAAAGGCATTGAGCTGTTTTGGAAAGGTTCCGGCGTGTGAAGAAATTTTCCGCTGCATTCCGTGTCATTCGATTGCGAAGCTGGCCGTTACAACAGCGGTAACCTTCTTTTCAAGCGCGCTGGTGTCGTTCACGCCCCAATCGGCGACAAAGGTCGAATTGACCGGCGTTATTTGAAAGACTCCCATCCTGGCCGAGCGCATGCAGCCAATCTTGTTGCCGGCTGCGGCCGTCATGCTTTCCGCTCTTTGTCTGGCGTTTTCGGCGGCCAAAGCAAGCATGGATATTTTCAGTTCGTCGAGTTTGGTGTAAAAATATTCCGGCGCTTCCGAGTCAAATTCAATGCCTTCATTCAAGAGTTCAGTTGCCGCTTTCGATATTTCCGTGATTTTTTCGACAGCCTCGGATTCCAATCTGATTTTTTGGGTCAGAAGATAACCCTGGATGTCGCTGGTGTCATTGCCGCGTTCGTTTTTACGGAAGATTTTGGTCATGACAACCTGTTGCACATCTATTTCCTTTTCATTCAAACCTTTGCCCTTTAGATAGAGGAGGGTCTTTTCCAGGTCGGCTTTGAGCATTTTATAAGCCGTGGCAACATCAGAGTCGCGCCTGGAAAATGAAGCTGTCCAGACGATCCGGTCGCTTTTGATTTCCTGCTGTGCCGATCCGGTTACTGTAATCTGTTCGCGCGTGAAGCGCATGACCTTGAGAAACCCACGCGATAACACCACGCTGGCCGCAACTGTCGCCGCAGCAATGCAAACACCCAGGATGATAATTTGTGAATTCCGCAAGAACCGAATGCCTTCCATCAGATCCTCCCTTCCGTCCGCGTTTTTTAGGTCAGCGCAGCTTGTGTTTTCAAAAGTGTTCTGCCCATCCAGCTTGCGCCGGGGCGCAACAGGAGCGGCTTGTGTAATCTTCCGGTTTCCACGCAAATCATGTTCTGCCAGGCGCTGTTTTCCAGATCGGCCAGGCGCCGTGATTTGGCGATCCACGGGTTCCAAAGCACAATATCGGGCATGTTCTGTTTGTCAATTAATATCTTACGCCGGTTGGCGCCGTCATGCAGTTGCAGTCGGTTGGGCGCGCAAAGATACACGCGATCCGTTTCGCCGCAACATTTTATGCTGCAGCGTTTTTCAAGGGCTTTGCCGTACGGCGGCAGAAAATCGCGATAAACCGTTCCTTGCAGACCGGAGAGCGCTGTTTGTGTTATATCGCCGACACGTAAATAAGTATGCAGGGCCGCCTGGCAGCTTAGCGGCTTGTTGCCCGGATTGCGGATGGTCAGGCGCATTTCCAGACAATCGGCGCCAAGCGTAATGACAAATTCAAGCTCAAATGCATGCGGCCAGAGCGCGCGTGTGGCGGCATTGTCGCTGAGCCCCAAAACAAGGGTCAAATCGCCGTTTCGATTGATTGCGCTGCGCGTAAGCTTCCAGACGGATTGACGCGCAAAGCCGTGTTTCGGCAACGGACCGTCGCCAAATTGCGGAAAAACAACAGGGATTCCGCCGCGAATGGGCTGGTTCTTGCTGAAGACCGAGCGACGGCTGAGAAACAGGCATTCGTCGCTGTATGCGGCGCGCCATGCGGTCAGATGCGCGCCGTGCGGATAGATTTCCGCGCGCGCGCCGGAAACATGCCTTAAAACAACTTTCGTTAAGCCGCCCCGTCCGCGTCTGAGGCTGATGCACGGCGTTTTTACCATGCTGTTATGCCTTATGCTCCCCATGCTTGCCGACTGTCCGCGTTGGATTAAAAGCGCAAGCGGCCTTCCCTGTGCGCCATGATAAAATTCATGCCAAATTCGTCTTCACCCAGCAGAAGCGCGCAGGCAAGTTGCCGCGATTCCGAATCAATTTGCGCATCGCGCAATGCCACGCCGTTGATGTGCAGCGGATCAACAATGCCGCTGTCGCCGCCGGCTTCGATGACCAGTTCGGCAAAGACATGGTTGATCAATTTGCGCGCTGGCATGCCAAAGGAAACATTGCTTAGTCCGCCGGTGATATGCACGGCGGCGCCATAAGCGGCGCGCAGCGCGCGGACGGCTTCCAGAAATAAAAGGCCGTTGCGTGAATCTGTGGAAATTGTATAAACCAGCGGATCAATATAAATCATGTCCGGTGTCAGTCCGCATTCCGTAAGCATGGGCATGATCCGCTCAAGGTTGGCCAGCCTTTCCTGTGTCGTGGCCGGCAGGCTCTGTTCGCCGGCGGCAGAAACAATTACGGCCGGCTTGGAGGCGGCAATCAGATCAAGAAGGTCCAGACGTTCAAGCGAAATGGAATTAAGCATGGCGCGCGCCGTGCCGGCGGCCGCGATGCCGGCGCGCACAATTTCACTGTTGGATGAATCTATGCTGACGGGTAATTTGGAGGTCTGCTGCACCAGTTCCACCAGCCATTGCATGGCGCGTTTGCGCTCGGCAACATCGGAACTGAATTCATCCACATTGATGTCCAGGAAAGCTGCGCCGGCCTGTTCCTGCGCAAGCGCCATCGCGCGCAGGTAATCACAGCCGGCTTCGCGGGCGGCGCCAATGCCGAACATGCCCTGCCAGACGGCCGCAGCGCAATGGCGGATTTTGCCTTTGGCCCAATCCGATGATTTTAAAAACACCTCGGGCACCGGCATGGTTTTTAGTGCTGTTCCAGCCTTGTAGTGGATAACCGCGCTGTTTGCGTCCACTAAATTCCCGCTCTTTTTCAAACTGCGCGTGCAGTGAATATTTTCGCCAATCGCGATAAAATTCTTGAATGTCATGATTGTTCCTGTTCCTGTTGTTGCGTTTGCGGCAATACGCGGCGGCTTTCAGCTGATGCCGGAAAGTTCCTTGGCCAGGTCGGCCGCAGAGGCGGCGTCCGGCGCATAGCCGTCTGCGCCGATTTCCAGCGCAAAATCCTTTGTAACCGGCGCGCCGCCGACCATGACCTTGACTTTGCCCTGCAGGCCGGCGCGCCGCACGGTTTCCACGATGCCTTTCATGTTCGACATGGTGGTGGTCAAAAGCGCTGATGCGCCGATCAAGGCGGCATTGTTTTTTACCGCCAATTGAAGCATTACTTCCGGATCAACATTGATGCCTGCATCCACAACTCTGAATCCGGCGCCTTCCAGCATCATGCAGACAAGGTTTTTGCCGATGTCGTGCAGGTCGCCGCGCACCGTCCCCATCACGACCGTGCCTTTGGGCTGGATGCCGGCGGCGGCCAGCAGCGGTTTCAGAACTTCTGCGCCGGCTTTCATGGCGCGCGCCGCCATCATTACTTCCGGAACATAAATATCATCGTTTTTGAAACGTTCGCCGACAACACTCATGCCGGCCAGCAGGCCGTCATTTAAAATCGCCGCCGGGGTCAGGCCGTTTGCAAGCGCCTCTTCCACCAAAACTTTAACTTCATTGTTTCGGCCTTGAATAAGGGTTTCCGCAATTTTATCCAACATGCTCATTGTTATTCTCCGGGATGATTTTCCGCTTGTTTTTCCGTAACATAATGTGCATAAGTCCGCCCGACCCTTTGCTGACAGGCATCCAGCTCGGCCAACAAACGTCCCGCTGTCCCTTGTGGACCGAATATTCTCCGGGCCAAGGCTGTTTGTTCCTCCGTGGTTTCCGGAAGGGCATGAATCTGACGATCCTCAAATATCTGCAGATAATGCTCAAGCCGCCGCAGCCAGACATAGTCGGAGCGCAACGCTTCGGTTACGTCTGATTGCAATATAGCATGGCGCTGCAACAACTCAAGCGTCTTGATTGTGTTGGCCTCAATCAGCGCGGGATACCGGTGGGCGTGCGCAAGCTGCAGGGCTTGCGCAAGAAACTCTATGTCGCGGATGCCGCCCAACCCGCTTTTGACGTCATGATCGCCGTTTTTGGCGGCGCGCCGCGCCGCCACGCGTAGTTTTTCCACTGTGTGCATGATTTCTGTGGCTGGGCGCGGTTTCAGCAGGATTGGGCGCGCGCGCTTCAGAAACATGGCGCCAACCGACTCCGCCCCGGCAACAACGCGCGCTTTCAGGAGCGCCTGAATCTCCCAAAACGCGGCTTTACGCTCATAATAGGCGGCCAATCCGGAAACAGTTTGAACCAATTGCCCGGCGCCGCCATAAGGGCGCAGCCGGAAATCCACGCGGTAGGCATGCCCGCAGTCGGTATGCGCCGATAAATCGTTGCCGACTTGCCGCAAAACACGCGCGTAAAATTCGGTTGCACGCACACCCTCCTGTTCGGGATCGGCGCATAATCCGAGCAAATCAATGTCAGAACTGTAATTCAGCTCGGCGCCGCCCAGTTTACCGAAAGCCAGGATGCAGAATTGCTGCGCTTCCGCATCTGGCCGGCGCGGTTGCTCCAGCCAGACGCGATTGAGAGCGCATTGAATCAGGGCTTCCGCCAGAGATGAAAGATTGGCGGTGATGTCCTCAATCGGCGCCTGCAGGCAAAGATCCCGCGCGCCAATGCGCAGGATCTCGCGCTGCCGGAAACGACGCAGGGCGTTCAGCCATTCTGCGCGCGGCAAAATCGGCGCGGCAAAGGCATTAAGATCCTTTGCAATCATTGCTGTTCCACGCGCGGCATGCAGCACTTCCGGATCGGTAACCCAATCGAGAAATTCCGGATTTTGAATGAGCGTTTCGGCCAGAAACTGGCTGCCGGAAAAAATACCCAGTAAAATTTCAAGGCGGCGCGGCTGGTTCAGCAAGAGGCGGTAATGCGCAGTTACATCCCGCAAAACACGCGCAAAACGCTCCCAATTGTTGAGCGCCATATCCGGGTCGGCGGCCTGACGCAGGCTGTCGCAGGCCAGCACGGCCAAACGGGCAAAACAGTCCTGGCGTTCTCCTTCGCCGGAGAGCTGGCGCAGATTCAGGTAGGCGCGGTTGGTGTCGCCAAAAGCAAAACGTTTCAGGATCTGCTCGCGCAATTCAACCGGCACCGCGTCCGCCAGCACCAGATCGGCCACATTGCCCATGGCCGGGCCGGGAAGAGCATCGCGTCCGAAATGCCGTTCGACGAAAGCGCGCACGGCCGCAGTGTGGGTTTCAAAATCAACGCGCAACTGCTGCTCGCTTTCGAGTTCGCCCCCGCGCTGATAACCCATGCGCCGCGCCAGATGCGCAAATTCGCCCGTATCGGCCGGCGGTAGAAACAAATCGCGCGCCGAGCCGCGCAGCAAACGCAAGCCGTTGATCAGGCGGCGCAGAAAATAATAGGCGTCTGTCAGACGCCGGCTTTCCGCTTCGGCCAGAATTCCCAGCTCAGAGAGCGCGCCAAGCGCTTCGTGGATGCGTGGTGTCCGTAGTTTGGGCGCGCGGTAGCCATGTGTTACCTGCAGGATTTGAACGTCATATTCCAAATCAACAAGCGCGCCCGGACTGAACTTGGCGTTGTATTGCCCTGCTTGCGCCTTTTCGGCCAGTTGGCGCATCCGTAACTCGCGGAGCGCTTGCAGGTCGAGCTTGCGATTGGCATAAACAAATTCGTCCCGCAAACGCTCAACCTGCGCGCCCAGCGCCGCGTTGCCGCCGACCGCGCGCAGGCGCGCCAACGCCAGACGTTCATATGCCTGCGCCGCGCCGCCGCCGCCGTAATAACGACAGAAACTTTCCAGACTGCAGGCCAGTGGACCGCTTTGACCATACGGCCGCAGGCGTGTGTCAACATGAAAGACACCCTCGCGTTTGGCAGTAATGCTTTCCGCAAGCAGCCGCACAAACCGGTCATAAAATTCGGCGTTGCCGAGCGGTTCGGCGCCGTCGGTTTGGCCACCGTCACTATAAACAAACAGCAGCTCAATGTCGGAAGCATAACCCATGGCCACGCCGCCGAATTTGCCCAGGCCGAACAGCGCCCATTGACCTTCCAGCCCCGCGACAGTGCGCGGAACACCAAAGCGTTCCTTGAGATGTTCGTAAACCAGCGTGGCGGCAACGCGCAAAACATTTTCAGCCAGCGCCGTCAACGCCTCGGCAAATGCGCGCACATCGAAAGAGGGGGTAAGGATGTGGTCCAGATCGAGCAGGAAAAGCTGGCGATCCTTGAATTCGTTCAGGAGTCGGCATTTTGCCTCAAAACTTCCGGCCTGATTGAGCATGGCGGTCAGTTCATGCGCAATTTCCGCTGCCGCCGCAGCAAAACGGTGGCCGGTTACATGCGGCTGGAGCATCGGCAGGAGCGTTTCGTATTGAAGCCGGACAAAATCCTCCCAGATAAAATCGCTTGCGCCAAGCAGTCGCGCAAGGTCGCGCATGGTCCGCGGATTGGAAAGCATTTCAACCCACTGCCCGCGTTCCGGCAGTTTCAGGATGGATTCCACCATGCGTTCAAACCGGCACAAGGCGGAATACGGATCAGGCGCATGGCCTACAAAATAGGTAAACTGCTTGGTCAGCAGCACGGCCAGGCGGATGCGGTCCAGTCCTGCGCCTTCCGTCAAAGGCCGACCTTCCGCGCCCAACACGTCCATTTCATCTTCAACCTGTCCCGCCGTGGTGCGGATGCGCACACGTTCGATGGAAACGCCTTGCAGGGCGAGCGCCGCGCTCAGACTGTAGAGGAAGGCGGGCGTATCCTGGGCCAGCACCCGTAAACGCGTCAGGTCGGCACGGTTTTCCACATCCAGCCGCACCGGATAAAGCACAGGCAGCGCCGCCGTATTCAATTCGGCCAGACGTTTGGCAACCAGTTCATTGACTTTATGCCGCGCGCCGGCCAGACAGTCTGTCTGTCCGTTTTCCAAAAGCGCAATTGTTTCCCGCAGATGTGTTGTTGTTTGGGCGATCCATTCTTTTTCCGGAAGCGTGTGCGCGATTGTCCCGGTAAAACGATCAATGATCCGCCGCCTTTGCCAAAGCCAGGCGTCGCTACGCGTGGCATGGCGGCGCGGACGGACAATTTGCCGCTCCGTTGCGGCAGCGCGGGCATAAGTAAAAACATCGCCGGCAATGATATTAAAGCCCATGGCCGATAAAATGCCGGTAATCATCGAAAATTCCGCCGGATAATCAAAAGCCAGCACCGTGCAGGCGACTTCACCGTTCGGACTGCGCTCGAAAATCATTTCAACGGGATTCTGCGAGTTCAGCCGCGCCAGAATCCGGAGATGCGCATGAATTTGAGCCGAACTGAAAACCTGGAAATAAGCGCCGCCAAGTCTGGCAATATGTTCCTGCAACAGGATTGCCGGGATATCAACACAAAGCGCGCTTAATTCATCCATTGTTTTATTTGTGATTTTAGCATTCATGCGGCGGTTCTGCGGATATTCCCTGCATGTTCCAATTCGGTTTCAACCTGCACAACCATCTAACAGACAAATCCGTGATGAGGTCAGGATGCCGCAGTTGCAAGGCAATGATCAAGTTGTATGATGTTTAATTAAATTCCATCGCGGATTCAGAAAATATTATAAGGCACCCACAGCTTCCCCAATGTTCGTAAGAACATTCCCTGTGTTATGTTATTCCGCGTTACGGGATGGAAGCTAACAACGAATAATTATCCGGAAGTATGTATCCAGCGCACTCCGTTTTTTCTGATGATCACCAACTGATCATCAAAATCAGCGTTTTCGTGGACTTTGAAGAAAGGCAGGAGCAAGGCCAAGATTACGGATGTTATCGCAGGAACAGCTTTAACTCTAATAACACCAGAATGATGGTTAAGCGGCAATACAGCCCAATCACCAAAGTGCTCGTCTAACGTTATAAGAATTCGATCGTCCAATACTGCCTGCGCAAGTATCTCATCGTCGTCTGCCATCGCCAACCCAATTGCGTCTGCGCGCACCACATCATGCCCACACTCGCGTAATGCGATCGCCACACCTTTATCCAGCATTTGATCCAGAAGAATACGGCGGTTGATCATGTCAATGCCGGCTCCAGATCGGTATGCTCAATCATAGCGTTGCAATACCGCAACACACCGGCCACCTTTTCGGCCGTCAATTCCGGATACTTACACAAAAGCGCTTCTATTGAGCCGGCATCTGCAAGCTGATCAAGAACAACCGCAACAGGAATCCGCGTACCATAAACAACGGTCTTCCCGCCACAGCGACGGGGATCAATCTCAACATAATTAGAAAAATTCATCGCCTTGCCTCTCTGTTAAATAACAGCCGTAAGTTTTGATATATTGTACCACTCGCCGTATTCATTGTCAATCAAATGGCTCGGCTCGCCGATGTGCGGTTTGGCAATATTTTTCCCGCTAACCTGACCTATTCATGCAAAATTCTTCTTCATTAATAGTCGCTTGCGCAGAGCACTTTGCTCAAGGTTATCAAATAAAAATAATCCGCGCTCGGTGCGGAAAGGGGGCATTATGTCTATTGACATCGAGCCTTTGATGAGTAAACCTGATCCGCCCCAATCCGTTCCGCAATATCAATCCTCCATAACAGGTAATGATCCGGACAATTTATTCATGAGTTGATACGTAGCGAACGGATAAGCATCCCATTCGTTCTCTGTTTCTATGAATGCTGCAAGCGCATTTGTTATTTTAGTAATTTCACCATCTTGGAGTAATAAGTTAATTCTTCGTGCAGATTCGTAATAATTAAAACGAGTATCAGCAAATTTATGGCGAATCGGGGATATGAAAAAAAAATCAATTAGGCAGAAAAATACGTTAAGCAAAAAGAATACAGCAAGAATCCGGAACGGCAATCTTGCTTTCCATTCTGCCATCAACCAAAGCAACAAAACAGCGGCAAAAAACAACAAAAGCGCGCAAAAATCAGCATAGAGCCTCTCATTTTCCGTCACAATAACAACAATCTTTCGGATCTTTCGCTTGACGCCATTTCCAGTTCTTTTGAAAGCAATCTTTTTGTTTCTTTTTGACCGCTTCTTTCGCTTTTCGCTTTCCATCACGTAAAACCTCACCCGCCCAATGCACGCACATATGCGTTGGAATTCGATATTCTTGGTCGCTTTCACTTATAGATTCGAGCATTTTGGCATCAAACTCTGCTTCTGTAAGGCAATCAGGAGGATTCACTTCGCTTCGCATAACGCGCGACGCAACGGCGGCGCGGTTAGCGCCGTCCGGTGCCGCCGCTTGTTGGGGCTTCATGTTCATAACGTGAGGCATATACATCCAGTAGCCGGCGAATCATTTTCTGGTA
>CAZMFH010000075.1:0-10775 GCA_964565485.1 uncultured Verrucomicrobiota bacterium
AGGCATGGATGGCGCCCGCGCGCCGCACGGCCACAACAGCCGCCCCGACTTTGCGGCGCAACATATCGCCGTTAGCGCGCGACGTCACTCCCATCCGGTCAATCAAGGCCTTCATATCTGCGGTGATATCGGCGAAGTAAGTTGGCGAACCAAGCAGTAACCCGTCTGCGCTCAATGCTTTTTCAATACATGTGTTTAACCCGTCGTTTCCGATTGCGCAACGCTGATTTTTATTGGTAACACATTGGTAGCATGCCCGGCAACCGCGCAGGGACATCTGCCCAAGCTGCACCAACTCCGTGGTAAACCCTTCGTTTTCAAGCTCCTTAAGCACTGTTTGAAGCAAAAAATGCGTGTTGCCATCCGGGCGCGGGCTTCCATTAAACGCAACAATTTTCATAATGTCTTTCCTCCACAACACCCAAACCAAGGGCGGCTCCAAAAGCGTTCAAAAAAATAACGATCATCCTGACCTCATCACGGATGTGGGATTATTTCAAACGCAGATGTTTGAGGCAAGCCATAAAATCGAACGGCAGCCGCGCAGTGCTTTGTACGGGCAGACCGCTGACCGGATGACAAAAACTCAACTGCCAGGCATGCAGCATCTGGCGTGGCGCGCGCCGTTCCAACGCCGCAAGCTCGCGGCGCGCCGCATACTGCACATCGCCGATCAAAGGGTGTCCAATGCCCGCAAGATGCTTGCGAATTTGATGTTTACGGCCGGTTTCGATAACCACGATCAGGTGGCTGGCCTGGCGATTGGCGTCCAGGGTCCTGATAATGCTGCGCGCCGGGCGACCGTCTATGGCGCGCGCAATGATCCTTTCCCCTTGCGCAACATGCCCGGCAACGATGGCATGATAGACCTTGCGCACCTGACGGCGCCGAAAGAGCGGGATAATCATTTCCGCCGCGCGGGTGTTGCGCGCAAACAACAGGCAGCCGGAAGTGTCGCGATCAAGGCGATGCGCCGCCGCCAACGCCGGCTCGTTCCGTAAAGCGCGCAGCGCCGTTTCCGCGCTTTGCGCGCCGTCGGCGGTCATGCCGGAAGGTTTGTTGAGCACAAGATAATCGGCATCTTCATACAGAACAAGATCGGCGCGCAGCGCCGGCGCGGATACGGAAGCAGCATCGAGCTCCACCACATCGCCCGCATGCAGACAATGGCGCGCCATCCAAATCCGCTGTCTATTGACGAAAACAGCGCGCCGATCCAGAATGGCCTTGGCCTGGCGCCTGGAACCGCCAAGATGGCTGGTCATAAAATCAAGCAGCGTAATGCCGGCTTCGACGCGGCGCACATGAAATTCAAGTACGGCCATGATTTAAACCCCCACCCCGCCCCAACCGGAACCAGAACGCATTCCGGAACATGGTTTTTGGATGCAATTGCAAAACTTGTGTTTTGCATGCGGTAATTTGCAAAAAAATCTGTATTCCGACTGACAACTTCTGTATTCTGCTCGCAAAAAAAAAAAATGCAAGCGTTTACCGGTTCATATTTTTATGCAATTTGACATTCTCCATCATGATCCGGACTCCAAGGCCCGGCGCGGACGCCTGGTCACCGCGCACGGCGTGATTGAAACACCGGTTTTTATGCCGGTCGGCACGCAGGGCACCGTCAAGGCCATGCTGCCCGACGAACTCAAGGCCATCGGCGTCTCCATCATCCTGGCCAATGCCTATCATTTGCATATCCGCCCGGGCGATGACCTGATTCAGCGCGCCGGCGGACTGCATCGTTTTATGGGCTGGGATCGTCCGATTCTAACCGATAGCGGCGGATTCCAGGTTTTCAGTCTGGCCACCCTGCGCCGAATCCGCGAGGACGGCGTTGAATTCAATTCGCATGTTGACGGACGCCGGTTGTTTCTCGGTCCGCGCGAATCAATGGCCATCCAGCGCGCGCTGGCCTCCGATATCGCCATGGTTTTTGACGAATGCCCGCCTTATCCATGCGAACACAATTATGCTTGTCAAGCCGTGCGGCGCACTCTATCATGGGCAAATTTATGTCGTCAGCAGCCGAATGGCGAAAATCAGGCGCTTTTCGGCATTGTCCAGGGCGGTGTGTTTGCGGATTTGCGCCGGGACTGCGCCGGCAAGCTGGCGGAAATAGGTTTTGAGGGATATGCCGTTGGCGGCATCGGGGTCGGCGAGCCGGCAGAATTGATGGCGCCGACAATTGCCGCGAGTTTGGAAGGCATACCGCAAGATGCGCCGCGTTACCTGATGGGCGTGGGCTATATGCGGCAAATAGTGGAGGCAATTGCCTGCGGGATTGATATGTTTGATTGCGTTATTCCGACACGCGTTGCGCGCAATGGCTCGGCTTTGACGCGCACGGGACGTTATGCGATCAAATCCGCAGTCTATAAGGAGGACAGCGAACCGATAGAACCGGGATGCGATTGCGCAGCCTGTCGCAATTTTTCGCGCGCTTATGTTCGGCATCTCTTGAATGCACGCGAAATTCTGGGGGCGCGTTTGTTGACGCACCACAACGTGCATCGTTACATGGTATTTATGCGGGAAATCAGGGAGGCCATTGAAAAAGGTTCGTTTGCCGAATTGCGCAGACGAATCGGAAACGAAATCGTCAAGGAATAATGAGAGGAATATGTTATGACAACAATGCATGCGGTTTATATGCTCGGAATGGCCGGCGGCCCCGGCGGACAGGGACAGCAATCGCCGGTCGTTATGATCGGATGGCTGGTGATCATGGTGGCGCTTTTTTATTTTATGCTGATCCGTCCGCAACAGCGCAAGGAAAAGGAAAGGCGCGCCCTGATTGCCGGCATCAAATCCGGCGACCGCGTCCTCTTTGGCGGCGGCTTGATCGGCATTGTGGCCAACGTCAAGGAAAACGTGCTGGTCATTAAGCTGGCCGATAACGTCAAAATAGAGGTGGTACGCGCTGCCGTAACGCGTATCCTGCAAAAAGATGAAGATTTGGGCTCAGATGTAAAGGAGTGATCCGCTCATGGACAAACATGCCATTTGGAAATGGTTGCTGCTGGCTGCGCTGACAACCTGGTCGCTGGCGCTGGTGATGCCGTTGGGAGAAAAAGTCAAACTCGGGCTTGATTTGAAAGGCGGCACGAGTTTTACCGTCCAAATCGCCGAAGGCGAAATAGCCCGTCAGATTCGCGACGAAATCCCGGAAATTACAGACGACAAACTGCATGATGAAACCGCCAAACGGATCAAACAGGCGCAAGAGCAGGCGCTCGAAATCATTCGCAATCGCGTTGACGCGCTCGGTGTGGCCGAACCGCTGATTTATCCGGAACGTGATAATCGCATTATTGTGCAAATTCCGGGCTTAAAAGATACCGACCGACAGCGCGCCGAACAGCTGATTCAAAGCGCGGCATTTCTGATTTTCAGCATTGTCCATGAAGATAACGACCGTCTGGTCAGCGCTCTTTTCGAGAAGGGGCTGGCGCCGAAAGGCTATAAAATCGGATCCCTGAGCGCGACGGCGGGACGGCGGCAGGATGTCTATCGCCGCGACACCAAGGCTTTGCCAGATGAAGCACTGAACGCCGAATATCGCGCCGAACTGGAACGTTTTCAGGCGCCAAGCGGCTATCGTTTCATGCTCGAAGAACGGATGGATGAAGGCCAGAGAGTCTATACGCCTTATTTTGTCAAACAACGCCACGAACTGCGCGGCGATTCGCTCAAGCAGGCCGGTATTGAATATAACCAGCTTGGCCAGCCGTATGTAACGCTCAAATTCGATTCCCAGGGCGCACGGCGGTTTGCCCGCGTAACCGCCGATTACGCGCCGGGCGGCGCCAAAAATCCCAGCCCGCAAGGACGCCGTTATCTGGCAATTATCATGGATGACAAGCTCTATTCGGCGCCGTTCCTCAAAACAGCTATTTTTGGCGGCGAAGCTATTATCGAGGGTAATTTTACGCTCAAGGACGCGCAGGATCTGGCCATTGTCCTGCGCGCCGGTTCACTGCCGGCGCCGGTTCAGATCATTGAATCGCGCAGTGTTGATCCCTCGCTTGGCCGTGATTCGGTCGAAAGCGGCACGCGCGCCACGATCTATGCCTGCATCCTTGTGATTGCCTTTATGATTGTCTATTACATGCTGGGCGGAATAATTGCCGACGTGGCGCTGCTTTTCAACATGTTGCTCCTGCCGCTGGGCATGATGATTACAGCGGGCATCATGAGCCTGTTTTCTGGCGGTTCCGCCGCGCATATCGGGCTGCCGGTTTTGACGCTCCCCGGTATTGCCGGCATTGCGCTGACCATCGGCATGGCGGTTGACGCCAATATCCTGATTTTTGAACGTATTCGTGAAGAACAGAAACAAGGCAAGCGGCTCGGGCCGGCGGTGGATGCCGGTTACAGCAAAGCCTTTATCACCATTCTCGATTCCAATCTGACCACAGTCATTACGGCTGTGATCCTGTTTGTCATGGGCACCGGCGCTGTGCGCGGGTTCGGCATAACCTTGACGGCCGGCATCATGGTCAGCATGTATACCGCGCTGGTCATTACGCGCATGATTTTCAGGCTGATTGTGGCGCGCACATCCATGCCGCAACTGAAAATGCTTTCGATCATCGGCTCAACGCATATTGATTTCATCCGCTGGCGCAAGGCAGCCGGCTTCCTGTCGCTGGCCGTCATTGTTGTCTCTTGGATTTTCATGGTCGAACGCGGCTTTAAAAAACCAAGCGCCATTCTTGGCCCTGATTTCACGGGCGGATCGGCCATCACTTTTCAGTTTGATCAGAAAGTGAATGCCGAAAAAATTCGCGGCGCCATGGCCTCCACCGGAATCGGCGATATGCAGATTCAGTATCAGAAGGAGATGGAAAAACGCCTTGAATACCTGCAAGTACGCTCGCCTTACGGCACGGGCGATTTGGTCAAACAAACGCTGCAGCAGCAATTCCCTGCCGCAGGCTTCAAGGTTTTGAGCGAAGATGAAGTCGGCCCGCAAATCGGGGGCGAAATGACCCTGAACGCGGTCAAAGCGCTGATTTACGCGCTGGCAGCCATTATCATTTATGTATCCTGGCGTTTTGAATTTTCCTTTGCGGTTGGCGCCATTATTGCCTTGATTCATGATGTTCTGGTTGCCGCCGGCCTTTTCTGTCTGTTTGGCCGCCAGATCGGCATGACTTCGATCGCGGCGCTGCTGACAATTATCGGTTTTTCTACCAACGATACGATTGTTATTTTCGACCGCATTCGTGAAAACATCCGCAAATACCCCGGCAAACCGGCCCTCGAAATCAGCAATCTCAGCATCAACGAAACATTGGCCCGCACGATTCTGACTTCGCTGACGACGCTCATGGCGGTTTTGATGCTGCTTTTCTTCGGCGGCGGCGCAATCAACGATTTTGCCCTGATCTTCTGCATCGGCATTGTGGCCGGCACATATTCTTCCGTTTATATTGCCGTGCCGGTCATGCTCTTCCTGCGGCGTCTGCTGAAAAAAACAGATAATCCGGGGGTTGCGCGGCGTTGAAAGTCTGGAAAACCATTCCGCGCGATCCCGGGCTGGCCGCCGGGATCGCGGAGGCGCTGAATCTGCCGCTGATTCTGGCGGAAATTCTGGTGGCCGAAGGACATTCCGAGCCTGCTGAAATCAAACGTTTTCTCAATCCGCGGCTGGGCGATTTATCCGATCCTTTTTTATTGCCTGATATGCGGCCGGCCGTGTCCCGTCTGTTGGCGGCAATTCAAAACCGGGAATCCATTGTCGTTCACGGCGACTACGACACCGACGGCATAGTCAGCGCCGCCTTGTTGACGCAGGTGCTGCGCCGGCTGGGCGCCTGGCGCGTAACGCCCTGTTTGCCCAACCGCCTCAGCGAAGGCTACGGCCTGAGCGGCGCGGCCATCAGACTCTGCCATAAGCAGGATCATCCCGGGTTGCTGGTTACAGTGGATTGCGGCAGCAGCGATGAAGCCGGTGTGCGCCTGGCACGCCAATTGGGCATGGACGTGCTGATTACCGATCATCACGCTTGCGCAACGCGTCTCAAAGAAGCCTGCGCCGTTGTCAATCCGCATCTGGGCGCGCGGCAAGAATTGCAGACGCTTGCGGGTGTCGGCGTGGTTTTTAAAGTATGCCACGCTCTGGTCAAATTCGCCCGGGAATGCGGCTGGGCGCCGGCGCACGACCTTGATCTGCGCGAATATCTCGATCTGGTGGCGGTCGGCACCATTGCCGATATCGTGCCGCTCCTGGGCGAAAACAGGATTATGGTCAAATATGGTCTTTCCCGGCTCAATGCTCACATGGCGCTTTGCTGGCGTGCGTTGGCGGAAGTCGGCGGAATGCGCAAACCGATTGACGCGCAGCAGGTTGCTTTTGGTTTTGCTCCGCGCCTCAATGCCGCCGGAAGGCTTGGCGACGCGCATCGCGCCCTGGAACTGATTTTGACAACCGACCCCGAACGCGCGCGCGCAATCGCCCTCGAACTGGACGGCGCCAATCGCGCGCGCCAGAAAATAGAATCCAAGATCCTCGCGGAAGCTTCGCGTGAAGTTCAGGCCGGCTTTGACGCTGCGGCCGATTTCGGCTTGGTGCTGGGGCAAAGAGGCTGGCATTCGGGAGTAATCGGCATTGTGGCTGCGCGCCTGGTTGCCCTTTACCAGCGCCCGGTTGCGGTAATTGCCTTTGATGAAGACGGCAATGGGCGCGGTTCCTGCCGCAGCATTGACGGCTGCCATATCGTTGACGCGCTCGCGCATTGCGCGGATTTTCTGGTTGAATTCGGCGGACATGCCATGGCCGCCGGTTTTGAAATCCGGCAGACGCAACTGGCGGCTTTTCGGCAGGCATTCAACCGGCGCATGGCGCAGGAACTGAGCGGGCGCGATTTGACGCCAGTGCAGAATATTCACTCCTGGGTTTCACTCGAAAGCCTGAATATGGATTTGTTTGCAGCGCTCGAAGCGTTGCGTCCCTTTGGGCGCGCCAATCCGCAACCAGTGCTGGCGCTGCGCGGCGCAAGAATAGAAGGCTCGCCGCGGCGGATCGGCGAAAAGCATTTGCGCTTGACCTTGTGCACCGGGCGCAGCAGAATCGAGGCGATTGCTTTCGGCATGGCCGACCGCGCCTTGCCGCCGGAATTGCTGGATGTGGCTTTTTTGCTTCAAAAAAACTGTTTTGCGGGACGCACCACGCTTGAACTGAATGTGCGCGATGTGCGCGCGGCGGCGCCGCAAGAATCGGCCGCCTGAAATATGATTGAAGACAAACCATGATCATAAGCGCCAAAGCTTATCCGCGCGCCGGGCTGATCGGCAATCCGTCCGACGGCTATTACGGGAAGACCATTGCCTTTGTTTTTCGTAATTTTCAGGCGGAGGTTTTGCTTTATGAAACGCCGGAACTGGAAATTCTGCCCAATACGAGGGATCATTCGCGCTTTGCGGATATGCGCAGCCTGGCCGAAGACGTAAGCTTGTTCGGTTATTATGGCGGCATTCGTCTGCTCAAGGCCAGCATCAAGCGTTTTTACAATCATTGCCAACAGCAAAACATCAAGCTGGAAGCTAAAAATTTCAGCATCCGTTATCACAGCAATATTCCCACCCAGGTCGGCCTGGCGGGGTCGAGCGCCATTATCACCGCCGGCCTGCGGGCCCTGATGCGTTTTTATGGTGTTATGATTCCCAAGCCGGTTCTGGCCAATCTTATTCTTTCGGTGGAAAAAGATGAACTGGGCATTTCCGCCGGACTGCAGGATCGCGTGGCACAGGTTTACGAAGGCCTTGTCTTCATGGATTTTGACCGCGCAATTATGGAACAAACCGGATGCGGCCGCTATGAGTATCTGCCGCTGGATTCATTGCCGCCGCTTTATATTGCTTATCGCACGGATTTATCGGAAGGTTCCGAAGTTTTCCATAATGATATCCGCGGCCGGTTTGAACGCGGCGACCGCGATGTGCTGGAAGCCATGCTTTTTTGGGCCGATCTGACCCGCCAGACGCGCGAGCTGCTGCTGCGCGGCCAGGGCCGCCAAATCGGCGATCTGCTCAATGCCAGCTTCGACATGCGCCGCAAAATTTATCGGATCAGCCAGGGTAATATCGAGATGGTCGAAACCGCCCGCGCAGTGGGCGCAAGCGCCAAATTCTCCGGTTCCGGCGGCGCAATTGTGGGCGCTTATGCGGATGAAGCCATGTTCCAACGCCTGACTGCGGCGTTGGAAGCCAGGCGCATCAAGGTTTTCAAACCGGAATTGATTCCGGTTGCGGAGGGCAACAAACATGATACGTAAAGCCGTTATCCCGGCGGCCGGCTTCGGCACGCGCTTTTTGCCGGCTTCCAAATCACAACCGAAAGAAATGCTGCCGATTGTTGATACGCCTGTCATTCAACATGTGGTTGAAGAAGCAACTGCGGCCGGGATCACCGATATCCTGATGATTATCGGCAAGGGCAAACGCGCCATTGAAGAGCATTTTGACCGTAATTTTGAGCTTGAAATGGAGCTGGAGGCCAAAGGCAAAACGGCGGAATGCGACTTGATCCGACGCATTTCCGAGATTGCCAATGTGCATTTCGTCTGGCAAAAACAATTGAACGGATTGGGCGACGCCGTTGCCTGCGCGCGCTGTCATGTCGGCGATGAGCCTTTCGCGCTCCTGCTCGGCGACACCCTGGTTGATTCGGCAAGCTCGGTAACCAGTCAGCTTATGGGCGTTTTTGAGCGTTATCAGGAATCGGTGGTGGCGCTTGAAGAAGTTGCGCCTTCCAAGGTTGATCGTTACGGCATCATCGCCGGTTCCAAAATCGAGGAACATCTTTTCCTCATTTCCGATTTTGTCGAAAAGCCGGCCTTGCGCGAAGCGCCTTCCAATCTGGCCATCGCCGGACGTTATATTTTGACGCCGGAAATTTTTGACTGCCTGGCCCAAATTAAACCGGGCAAAAACAACGAAATCCAGCTCACGGATGCTTTGCGCCTGATGGTAAAAACCCGCGCGGTCTATGGCTGGCGTTTTGACGGCACACGTTATGATATCGGCAATAAATTGGATTTTATCAAGACGAATGTGCTCTTCGGCCTGAAACGCGAAGACATGCGCAAAGATCTGCTGGCTTTCCTGCAAGAGTTGGGTCGGAACGAACTCAAGAAGCCGTAATGAACAAAAGCGCCTCGTGCGAAATTATTTTTGAGCCGGCCGGCCGGAAAGTTTGTGTTAAGCCCGGGCTTGTGCTGCTTGAGGCGGCGCGGCGCGCCGGGATTTTTTTAAACGCGCCCTGCGGCGGCAATGGCATCTGTGGCCGCTGCCGCGTCCGGATTCTGCAAGGCATTTGCGCGCCGTCCGTTGCCTGCCGCGCCAAATTAAGTCCGGCGGCATTGCGGCGCGGTTATCGGCTGGCCTGCCAGGCCAAGGTGTTTTATAACTTGACGGTTGCCGTTCCACCCGCCGCGCCGCCGGCAACGTCAAACGCGCCGCCGCGCCGCCGCCACAGGTTGCTCCCGCAGCCTTGCGGATTGGCGGTGGATCTTGGCACAACCACAATCTCCGCAATGCTGATCAGGCTGCGTGGCGGAAGGAAAGCCGTAAGCGCGAATATGGCCAATCCCCAAAAAGCTTTTGGCGATGACATCATGGCGCGTGTGCAAGCCTGCCGCGAAAATCCGCAAAATCTGGAACGACTCCGAATCATGGCCGTCAACGCCGTCAACAGACTGATTGGCAATCTGACAATGGAAGCCGGGATTGGCGGCAATGACATTATTGAAGTCGCGCTGGCGGGCAATACGGCCATGCAGCAGATTATGCTCGGCATTGACCCGTCAGCGCTTGGTGAAGCGCCGTTTGCCGCCGCCTTCCGGGAAGCTCCGGCAAGGGATGCCAAAACCATGGGATTGCAAAGCAATGCGCGCGGACGGGTCTATGTTTTTCCGCAAATCGGCGGTTTTGTCGGCGGCGACACCGTTGCCGCAATTTTGGCGACCAATCTCCCGCTCCGCCGCAAGCCGGCCTTGCTGATTGACATCGGAACCAATTGTGAAATTGTCCTGCAGAGCGGGCAACACATCCTGGCCGCCTCGGCGGCGGCCGGCCCGGCTTTTGAGGGCGCGCGCATTTCCTGCGGGATGCGCGCCGTGCCCGGCGCCATTGCCAAAGTGAAAATCAAGAATGATCTGCATCGGCAGGTGATCGGCAACACACGTCCGGCGGGAATCTGCGGATCAGGGCTGATGGATCTCGCCGCCGAACTTCTGCGTGTTGGGATTCTGAATGATTCCGGCCGGTTGCGCGCAGCGGCGGAACTGCCGGCAGGTGTTCCGGCTGCGCTGCGCAGGCGTTTGCGCAAACATGCCGGTCGCGCCGCTTTTCTGCTGGCCGGGGCGTCGGAAACTGCTGCCGGCCGCGCGCTTTGGCTCACTCAGCGCGATGTGCGCGAATTGCAGGCGGCCTGCGCCGCCGTTCGCGCGGGCGTGGCGCTTTTGCTGAAGCGCGCGCGGCTCAAGCCGCAAAACTTGAACTGTGTTTTTCTGGCAGGCTTGTTTGGCGGCAACATCCGGCGCAGCAGCGCGCAGCGGCTGCTGTTGCCGCAAATTCCATGCGCAAAAATCAATTTTGCGGGTAACGCCGCCCTGATCGGCGCGGCCAAGTCTTTGTCCGCGCCGGCCGTCAGACGCGCAGCGGCGGCCATCGCACGGCGCGCCAAGCACGTGGAGCTTGCCCTGGATCCGGAATTTCTGGCGGTATTCAATCAGTCGCTACACTTTACAGATGCTTTTTCGGAT
>CAZMFH010000076.1:0-10710 GCA_964565485.1 uncultured Verrucomicrobiota bacterium
CGCCGGATGCCGAAGCGCCGGATGGTCAGCGCCAGCCAGAAAACCAGGAACGCAGTAACGGTGATCAGCGCGCGTGTTTTTGCAGGCAGGATGAAATGCCAGAAGAGGGCGATGCGATACCAGGGTAATTCGGCTGTTTCCGTGTTGAGTTTGCGGGCGCAGGCTATTTTAAGGTTTTTGGTAATGTCCGGCTGGCTGCCCAGGTATTGTTCGGCGCGCAGGAGCGCTGCCTGCGCCGCATCCGGATGGCCGGCCTGCAAAAGCGCGGCGCCAAGGTTGTAATATAAAATTCCGTTGGCCGCTCCGCGCTCAATCAGTTTATGGTATGCGTCGGCGGCGCGCAGAAAATCAACCTGATCGATGGCATTGGCCATGATGGCATTGGCTTCATGCCAGGCGAATTCGCGTTCTATCGGCGCGGTTGGACGGCAAAATCCATTTTGAATCAGCATGATCGAAAGAACCGCTGCGGCAGCGCAGCGAAGACATGCGGAAGGTGGTTGAAGGGCGTTATTCATTGCGGGCAAGCTTGCGGAGGTTACGGTCAATTTGCGTCAAAATTTGCCGGAGTGTTGCGCAGTCTGTTGGCGGATTGGCGGAACGGGACTGTTGCTGAAATGCGCAATTGAAATAAAATTCGAAGATTTGGCGTATCTGTGCGGCATGGTTGGCAGCGACGCCATTTTGTTCAAGGATGGTCTGCGCTTCGTTTGGCGTTATACTTGCGCTGGGGAGGCCGGTGCGTTCGGCGATATAATCGCGAATTATGGACGGCATGCATGCCGGCGAGTGGTTTTGTTCCAGCCGCCGCAGCGCGCGCGCCAGCGCATTTTTACGCAAGCGCGCCTTGCGGCGGGCGTCGCGCCGTTGCGCGAAGGCCTGCAATGCGCAAGTAAGGGCAAAAAGCAATGGTCCGCTGCCGGCCAGAATAATTAAGACGGCGTGATTTCCGAACAACGCCTGGGGTTGGGCGCCGGCGGGAGTTGTGCGGATGGTTGCCGGTGTTTGTTTGCGCCAGTCGGTTTGCGGATTGCCAAGCGTGACGGTTTGATTGGTATGCCCGACGATGTTGGTGGCGGTGATTTCCGAGCCTTGCCGCACATCTATTTGCAGCGGCGCACTGTGCGCTGTTTGATAGGCGCGCATCTGCAGGTCGTAATAAGGAACTTCCAGCGGCGGGACTTCGATTGTGCCCGGTCGCAGCGGACGCAGGGTGTAAACGAATTGGCGCATATCGCCCTGCCGGATGGTTTGAACTGTATTTTCATAAATCATGAAATGTTGCGTAAGATTGGTTTGCAGATTCAGTTTGGGCGGCAGCATTTTGTCGAACCGCGCCTGGCCGGCCAGACTAAGCGTCAGATTGAGCGGATCGCCGACATTACACGAGCTGGTGTCAAATGCGGCGCTAACTGTCAGATTACTGCCGATTGCGCCGGTAAATCCGCAGGGACGTCCTTCATCCGGAGGCGGCAGGACGCGCACGGTGCAGGCCGGCGCGACGGCAAAAACATCGGCGCCGCGCGCTGTGCCGTCGTTTTGCGCCGAAACCGGCACGGCGCCCTTGAACACGACCGGTCCGAACACATAATTGCCTTCATCCTGCGGTGTGTATGAGAGCGTCAAATAGTATTCGATATAATCGCGTTCGTTTTCCCGCACAGCGCGCCGCTCCAGCGCAAACAGCGCCCGCCGTTGTGCGCCGGCAAAAAAACCGCTCAAATCAAACGGATCCCAGGCGCGCGTATAGTCGTTGATCTGGAAGCCCGGCGTTTTGTTCTGGATCAAGCGCCGGTTTAAAAGTGTTTTGAGATCAGGTCCTTTCAGCCCGGTAACGGCTTCGCCGTTCAACCACGGGACGGCAAGGTGCGGCGGGTTATTCGGAAAAAGCGGTTCGATTTCCGCAAACTGACCGGGCAGGCGCAGGATGCGAATAGAGAATGTAATTTCAAACGGTTCGTCAATTAAAACTGTTTCGCGCGTGGAATTAATTGATATTTTAACGAATTCCTGCTGCTCAATATCCGTAACCGCAAGGACGGGGCCGGTAACGGTAAAATTCTTGCCGTCTGCGGTTACTTTGATTGGCGCACAGTGGAATTCTCCGGCGGTCAGCGGTGTGATCTCATAACTGATGATTAAACCGGTAAATCCCTGACGCGTCATTTGGCCTTGGATATAACTGATGCTGAAGCTGCTGGTATTGCGCGTGCCGAGATGGCGGATGCGGCAATTGGGGATTGAGGCCAGATCCGCCTCAGCCGCGCCGGCATCGGAAATATTAAGCTGAAGGATAAAGGATTCGCCAAGATAAATTCGGTCGCGGTTGGCTTCCGCCTGAACGGATATTTCGCCGCCCAACAGTTTGGCGCTCAGGAGAACGGCAAAGATAAATGCCGGTTTACCAGTCCCGATCCATCGGCGAAGGTGGAATATATTCTTGTTCTTTGCGGCGGCGTTCATCGCGGCGGTCTTTTTCGCGTTGCAATGCTTTTTCCAGAATTGCCCGCGCTTCCTGCTCGGTTATTTCCTGTTCATTTTCGCGGGAGTCGTTTTGCGCGCTTTCCTGCTCTTGTTGTTGTTCCGGCTTTTGTTCAGGTTGCTGCTCTTCCGGTTTTTGTTCCGGTTGTTGCTCCGGCTGCTGATCGCTTTTTTCGTTTTCCGGGGATTGCTGTTCTTTCTGTTGTTCCTGATTCTGTTCGTTTTGCTGATTCTGATTCTGTTGATCTTGCGATTGATCTTGATTCTGGTTTTTGGGCAGAAGTTTTTCGATTTCTTTCAGCAATTCATAGGCGAGGCGCTGATCAACCACCGATTCCGTCAGATTGGTGGCGGTGATGGCGGACAATGCGCGATCCTGAACAATCTGCGTTTCCTGGGCCAGAGCCAGAATGTTTGAGCGGGTTTCCGCCGTAATGATTTGTTGTGCCGGCGCGTTAGTTTCCGGAGCAGCCGGGAGCGCGTTGGTTACTGGTTGTCCGTGCGCCTGGCCCGGATGTGTCGGCGGCGCGGCCATGCCTTCGGGCGGCACGGATTGTGCGAATCGTTCCGCAAAGAGGCGGGTTAGATCCTTGCCTTCGCCTTGTTGAAAAGTGATGGCCGGCAGTTCCACTTCCGCGGCGCGTTCCAGCACCGTGTCGGTCAGGGCGATTGTATTGGATTGGCGATATAGATCTTCAGCAAGCAGACGAGTAAAATCGGCCATGCCCTTCCATGTCTGATAAATGCCGAGTTCTGATTTGAAGGCGGCATGATAAGCGCTTTGATCGAGATTGCGCAGCAGTTCTGCGCTTGTCTGCATGGTTTCGCGCAATTGCGCCATTTGTTGTTCAATTTGTCCGGGGGGTGGTTTGGCGCCGTCCGGTGTTTGGATGTTGGCGGTTTGCAAGGCCGCCTGCAGGGGTATAAGCAGATCAGTGTTGGCCGCTTGCTGCGCGCTTAGTTCTTCCATTTTGCCGATGTGCGCCGGCGTGGAGTTTGTCATGGCTTCCGGCAGTTTGGCGATCAGTTGGCGCTGGTTTTTGAGCAGCATGTCCGCCAGATCAGGCGGCGGTGTTGTGCCGTAACGTTCCAGTAATGCGCGTGTTTTGGCCTGTGCGCGGGCCTGGGTCAGAAGATTGGTTGTAAGGGCGAGATTGAATTTTGCTTCTTCGTCCGGGCCAAGCCGTGCTGCGCTTTGAAAAGCTTGTCCGGCGCGTTCGAGGAATTTCGGGTATGTTTGCGGCGGCAGATTGGTGCCGGCCGTCTGCGCCAGAGATGCTTCCCGGAAAAGCGCGCAGCCCAGATTATAAAAGGCTGGTAATTGTCCGTCTTTCTGGCGCGCAGTCAGTTCGTTGAATTTGGCCGCTGCTGTTTTATAATCGCCAGCCTGGAATAGGGCGCAGCCGGCATTATAGATGCATTGATCCTGAAGTGTTTTGGTTTGTCCCTGCATGGCTTGCAGATAGGCTTGCGCGGCTTCCTTGTAGGCGCCGGAACGATAAAGTTTTTGGGCTTGCCGCGCACCGCGGCGGCCGGTTAAAGCGCTTGGCGTCTGATTACTTGAAGGCAGATTGGTTTGCGGCAGGTTGGTCCGGGGCGGGGCGGAGATGTTGTTGGTTCCCGCTGACTGAACGGCGTTTTGCGTTGCCGTTTGCGTCTGGGCGATGCTTGCGGTTAAAAGCAATATGAGCGCGGAGCCGGCAATGCGCAGGGCGCCTGCGCCCGAGGAATTCGGTTTATTGGAGCGGAGCGGACGTCCACGGCTCAGGCATGCCATGGCCATGAAGGCCAGCCAGCCGGGCAACAAAAAACATTGATAACGGTCAATGTATCGGCGCTGCAGCGATTCTTCAATGTCGCGGGCAGCCAGGCGGCTGAGATGATCGCGGTAAAGTTTGCCCAATTTGACGTTGGCCGTGCCGACCGGCACATAGGCGCCGCCGGTCAATTCGGCTATTTTTCGCAAAGTGTCGTGTTCCAGTTTGCTTATTACCGCGCTGTTCTCGTGCATCATGAATTCATTGGGCCGCGTGGAACTGGGGATTTTTGCTCCTTGCGGATCGCCCAGTCCGACTGTGAAAATGGCGATACCTCTTTGTTTGGCCGCTTCCGCAGCGGCAATGGCTTTGCCGGAAAGGTCTTCGCCGTCGGAAATCAAAATAATCGCCTGATGCGCGGCAAGATCGCTTTCCATGGCATCCATTGCTTTCTGAATGGCATCGCCGATATCGGTGCCGCCGCGCGGCGCGGAATCAATGGAAATTTCGTCGAGCGTCTGCTGTAGATAGGCGTAATCTGTTGTCAGCGGACATAGTTGCACGGCTTTGCCGCGGAAGGCGATCAGGGCGGCGCGGTCGCCGCGCAAGGCGCGGATCAAATCGAGGATATCGGTTTTGGCGCGTTGCAGGCGATTCGGGCGCACATCCTGGGCCAGCATGGATCGTGAAACGTCCAGCGCTATGACAAGGTCGCGGCCGCGCTGGCGCGCCGTTTCTTCGCGTTCGCCCCATTGCGGACGGGCGGCAGCCAGGCAAAGCAGGAGCAAGCCGAGCATGGCCAGCGTCAGTTGCCGGTAAAAACGCTGTTGGCCGGGGACCGGGCATAATTTGCGCAGCATGGTTGGCGCCAGCATTTTTTCAAGCGCGCGGTTTTTAAGGTGTCGGATTACCGCCAGGAGCAAGCCCAGAACCGGCACGAACCAGCAAAGCAATAACATCCATGGATTAAAAAAATGCATTTGTTTTTACCTCGCCATCAAAACTTGCGTTTCGGCGCGCCCCGGCTGTCAGGCCAATTCCTTTCTGGCGTTGACGCCGAACAAAATTGCCAAAACCAGCAAACAGGCGCCCGGCAGAAGAAAATACGCAAATAGTTCATTATATTGCGTGAAAACATCATTGCGGATGTCGGTTCTTTCCAGCTTGTCTATTTCAGCCATGGCGCGCGCAAGTCCTTTCGGATCGAGCACATTAAAATATTTTCCGCCGGTTGTGTCGGCGATTTTGCGCAGCAAATCTTCGTCCATGCGGACTTCGGCATATTGAATGGTGTTGCGTCCGAAAACATCCTGTGCCAGGAAGGGCGCTTTACCGGTTGAGCCTACGCCGATGGTATAGATTTTGATGCCGATTTTTCTGGCGGCCTTGATGGCCTCCTCGGGCTTGATGATTCCGGTGTTGGATTCGCCATCGCTGAGCAGGACGATGATTTTGGACTTGATTTCAATTGGCTCCAGTCGCGCGCAGGCTGTAGCCAAAGCGTCGCCAATGGCGGTCAGCAGTTCCTCCTGGTTCAGCACATTGCCTTCCGTATCAAACACCGGCTTGGGAACATGGACGCCTTTGAGTGTGTGTAAAAGCGCTTTATGATCGAGAGTCAGCGGCGTCAGACTGCTGGCATAACCGCCGAAGGTTACCAGGCCGATCAGGTCGTGAGGTCTTCCCTCAATAAACCTGGCGAAAGTTTCCTTGACGACATCCAGGCGTGATCGGTAATTGTCTCTTGACGAAAAATCGAGCGCATCCATGGATCCGGAAACATCCACTGTCATCTGGATTGCGATGGCGCTGGCGTGCCGGGTGGTTTTTGACAGCACCGTTTGCGGGCGCGCCAGGGCGACAATCAAAAAGGCCAGGCCGGTCAGAAAGAGCAGCGGCGCCGCATTGGCCGCCGCTGTGCGCCAAGTGGGCGAGGGTGGGGGCAAATAATGCGTGGGCGCAAAAGGCAGCGCAAATCCGGAGCGCCGCGCCAGCATCAAATATCCGGCGGCAATGAGCGTCGGCAGGAGAAACAGATAATATGGATCCGCAAATCTAAACATTTTCGTTTCTTCCGTTCACGCCGGTTTGTTCGTCGGTTGTAATATAATCACGGGCTGTATCGAAAGACATGTCCACCACCGTTTGATCCGGACGATAGACGGCGAATTTAACCAGATCCGCTGTTTGCAGGAATTTGCGTAATTTGGCGATTACTTCCGGGCGGAAGCGTGTGTCGCGCGCGACGGCTGCCAGAAATTCTTCGGTTGTCTGTTCCGGCGCGCGGATTTTATGCGCCCGTTCAATATAGCGGCGCACAATCATGGTCAGGGAGAGAAAAAATTCCTTGAACAGATTTTGAGCGATCAGGTTTTGCCCCATCAGTTCGGCCAGTTCGGCCAGAGCGCGCTCGCGTGGCGACATGCGCCGCAATTTGATGGCGCGTTTCAGTCGGCAGCTCAGACGGTAAAGCGCGAATGACAGGGCAAGCGCCAGCAAAATGGCGGCGACCCAAAGCGCAACTGTTTTAAAGGCCGGATAAATCCAAACCGGTTTGGATGGATCGCGCAGACCGGCGCCGGGCGGCGGGGTGGCGACCGGCGCTGTTTCAAAAAGCATGGCGCGCGTGGCAAACCATTCCTGATTGGTTCGGGATTGGCCGAGGCCGGCAACAGTAACCGCCATGGGCGCCAGACGGTGTTCGTCGGCGAGGTTGGGCGTCAGCCGGAAACAGTGTGCGATAACGGTTTTGCCGTCGCGTAATTCCGGTTCGCGCGTGAAGCTGCCGCTGAGTGTAAAGCCGGTCAGCCGGTTTTCGATCGGCGGCAATTGCACTTTTAGATCGGGTGGCGCGCTGATGGCAATGGTGAGCAGGAGATCCCGGTCCGGAGCAACTTTTGCCGGTTCGGCGGAGATGCTTAACTCCACCGGACCAAAGGTCATTTTTTCCGTGCGGATATCCTGGTCGTTTGGATTGGCGCCCAGGCTTGGTGTGGGCGCGCAGGCGAACCGGGCAATGATCAACACAAGCGCCGCGCCGCGCCGCCATCCGCGCTTGCGGGGCGCCGGTATGGTTTTTGTTTTGATCCGCGCTCGTTGCATTTGCTTTAACCTCTTTGCAGCCTTTGTTGGCGCAGTTGAAACAATTTGCGCACATCGTCAATAAACGGGCGGTCGGTTTGCAACGCCAGCCGGTCCATTTTGAAGCGCATGAATTGTTTTTCGCGCATTTCCAGCTCATCTTGCGCGCGTTTTTGAAAGGCATCGCGCAAGCGCGCGGAGGATGTGTCAATCATCATAATTGCGCCGGTTTCGGGATTGACGATTTCAACCAGCCCGATATTGGGCAGATGATGTTCGCGTGGGTCGGCAACGGTGCAGGCAATCATGTCATGGCGGCGCGCCATCACGCGCATTTCCTTTTCATAGCCGGTGGTCAGAAAATCGGAGATCAAAAACACGACTGCGCGGCGTTTCTGAACTTTATGCAGAAACTGCAAGGCGGCGGTGATGTCGGTGGCATGCCGTGTTTCTTCGGCTGCCAGAACTTCGCGCACCAGCCGCATGACGGCTGTCCGTCCCTTGCGCGGCGGGATAAACCGCTCGATTCGGTCGGAAAACAGGATCATCCCCACCTTGTCCTGGTTTTGGACGGCCGAGAGCGCCAGGAGACAGGTCAGTTCGGCGGCCGTCTCGGCTTTGGAGCGCGCGGATGATCCGAAGATCATTGAGCCAGAAACATCAACCATGAAAATCACGGTCAGTTCGCGTTCTTCGGCAAAACGTTTGACGTACGGATGCCCCATGCGGGCGGTGACATTCCAGTCAATTGTGCGCACATCATCGCCGGGCACATATTCGCGCACTTCGTCGAACTCCATTCCGCGTCCCTTGAAGACCGAATGGTATTCTCCGGAAAGATGTTCGTCAACAAGCCGCGCCGTAACGACTTTGATGCGGCGGACATGTTTCATCAATTCCTGGGTATTGATCGTCATGCGCGTTGCCTCAGGCTGCGCCGGAGCGGCCGGCAAACGGAATTAGGGCACAGGAATTTCGTTCAGCAAACGTGTGATGATGGCTTCGCTGGTGGTTTCTTCAGCCTCGGCTTCGTAAGTTAAAATAATGCGGTGGCGCAGAATGTCGTGCGCAATTTCCTTGACGTCCTGCGGGGTCGCGTAGCCGCGTCCGTGCAGCATGGCATTTGCGCGGGCGGCCATATTCAAATAGAGCGTTGCGCGCGGCGAAGCACCGTATTCAATTTGATGGTCAATGGCGATTTTATATTCGGAAGGTTTGCGCGATGCGCAGACAAGATCGAGAATATAATCGCCAACTTTTTCGTCGCAATAAACCTGTTCAAAAAGTTCGCGCATGGCCATGATCTGCGCGGCAGACATAACCGGCTGCATTTTGGCGTCCAGTTTGCGTGTAAAACGGTTCATGATCCGGCGCTCATCGTCGCGTGAAGGATAGGTTACATTGTGCTTGAGCATGAAGCGGTCAATTTGCGCTTCCGGCAGGGGGTATGTGCCCTGTTGCTCGATTGGGTTTTGCGTGGCCATGACCAGGAACGGTTCCGGCAGCGGGTAGGAGCGGTCGCCGATGGTTACCTGGTGTTCCTGCATGGCCTCCAGCAAGGCGGATTGCACCTTGGCCGGCGCGCGGTTGATTTCGTCCGCCAGCAACAGGTTGGTAAAAACCGGGCCTTGCTTGACGGAAAAAGTGCCCGCGCGCGGGTCATAGACAAGCGTGCCGATCAGATCGGCGGGCAACAGATCCGGCGTGAAACTGATCCGGCGGAATTGCAGCCCCAGTGTTTGCGCCAGAGTTTTAACCGCCGTTGTTTTGGCCAGACCGGGCACGCCTTCGAGCAGCATGTGCCCGCCTGTAATGAGCGCGATGAGCATGCGCTCAAGCATGCGTTCCTGACCGACGATGACTTTCATCACTTCCTGGCGCAGCGTGTCAAGCAACCGCGTCTGTTCCTGGATCATGTTGGTTGTTTTATTGATTTCGGCATGGTCCATCGTTTCCCTCCGTTTGATTGTATTGTCGGCTCAATGCATTGCTTCATTTTGCGCCGGTGTTTGTTTTGTTTTCCGGCGCGGCTGAATCGGCGCCGGGCTGATTTTCAGCTTGTTCTTTATCCGTCGGCTGTTCCGGTTTCTTGATCAGATCGGCGCGTTTCAGGAGCATGGATTCCGCGCGGTATGATTTGATGATGTATATCCACGGATGCAGGCGCTCATTTAAAGTTTTGGATTCGGTCTCTTTGTTTTGCCGCTCAAGATCGGCCTTTTCCGCTTCTGTTCCGCCGGCGGAGGATTCCGGCTTGTCTTCCGGCGCTTGCCATGCGACGCCGGCCTGAAGGTAGCGGTCAAAACTGTCCTTGCCGGTTGGCGCGCCAATGCGCAAGGTGAAAATCTGGCCGGCAAAAGTGCGCGCCTCGAAAACAACCGGATTATCCAGTCCGGTGTCATTGAGCGGCAGGCTGGGATCGGCCACATCGTCAAATGCCAGGTAATTTAATGCGCCGGCGATTCGGTTGGCCTTGTCGCTTTCCAGTGTTCCTTCTTCCGGCGTCAGATTCGCAAGCATAAAGGCGTCTTTGGCGGCGGCGCGTTGCAGCAAGATTGGCTCACGATCCGGTCCGGAAATACTGACGGACATAATGTCGGCGCTGCTGACATTGATGAATTCGTCGGCCAGCCAGTTTTTGGGTGTGCGGACGAGATGATCCAGAGTTTTGGCGACCAGGACGATTTTTCCATCGGTGGTTTGCAGATATTGTCCGTCCGGATAGCTGCCGAATGAGAGCGGGCCTTCGGCCGTATTGCCCTTCGGTTCGCGCATAAACGGTTTGCCGATCAGGAGCGAGGCGAGCAGTCCGTCCTGTGCGTCGCGCAGTTCCAGTCTTGTGCCAATCCGGTTTTTGTTTTCCGGCGCGCCATCCTCCGGGGCAAGCAGATTGAGGGCGCCTTTGTCTTCGGCGGGAATGTTGACGACCTGCCCGATTTTCAATTCGGCGAGTTGCAGAATGGTTTCGGCGATCTTATTGAAGTTGGCGGGATAATTATAGCGGCTGGTTGCGGCCCAGGCGCCGTCAACTTTGGCCAGCATGATGGTGGTTTCCGGCGTTCTAACCATGATTTTGGCGACTTTGTTGACGGGTAAATCGGGGATGATCTTTGCGCCGATCATACTGGCCGCGCCTGTTTTTGGTTTTGGGCGCATGGACACATAGGCTGCCCCGCCCAGGACCAGCGCCGCCAGTATCAGTAGAATCAGATTTTTCGATTGCATTTTTGCTCTCCAGATTTTTCTTTTATAATGTTGGTTCGGTGGATTTTTTTTGATTCCCGGTTATGAATTGATCTTGCGCCGGCGTTGCCAGGCCAGCAAAAGTCCGATCAGGCAGACCAGGACGGGCATCAGCAGAATATTGACGGCCTTGACCGTGATGCCGAGG
>CAZMFH010000077.1:0-10626 GCA_964565485.1 uncultured Verrucomicrobiota bacterium
TTTAATTGGTTTGGTTTTTCGGCGGCGCTAAGCAGCAATGGCAACACCGCAGTGATTGGCGCGGTTGGCGCAAAGACAAATCAGGGCGCCGGCTATATTTTTACACGTTACGGCAGCGGATGGACGCAAACAGCCAAGCTGATGGCTGATGATGGTGTTGCCTATGACTGGCTTGGTTATTCGGTGGCATTGAGTACAAATGGCGATACGGTCGTACTTGGCGCGCATATGCACGGGAATCTAAACCAAGGCGCCGCCTATGTCTTTACGCGCTCCGGCGGATGGGCGCAACAGGCCAAACTCATTGCCAGCGATGGCGCCGCAAATAATTCTTTCGGGCACGCCGTGGCATTAAGCGCTGATGGCAACACCACGCTGATTGGCGCGCATATGAACGGACATTTAAAGCAGGGCGCCGCCTATGTCTTTACGCGCTCCGGCGGGTGGATTCAGCAAGCCAAACTAACGGCCGCGAACGGCGCGGCATCCGATTATTTCGGCTGGGCGGTGGCGTTAAACAGTTCCGGTAATACGGCTCTGATTGGCGCTTACCCGGCGATTGTCGGCGGAGATATGCAGGGCGCCGCCTATGTCTTTACGCGTTCCGGTAGTGTCTGGAATCAGCAAGCCACCCTGGCGGCCGCCGATGGCGCTTCCTGGGACGATTTTGGGTATGCAGTGGCATTGAGTGGTGACGGCAACACCGCGCTTATTGGCGCAATTGATGCAGATGTGGCCGGCAAAGCGGATCAAGGCGCTGCTTATGTTTTCAAGCGCTCCGGCAGCAATTGGAGCGAACAAGGCAAGTTGGCCGCTTCCGATGGCGCTGCGTATGACTATTTTGGTTGCTCATTGGCGCTCAGTAGCGTTGGTGATACGGCCGTGATTGGCGCTTATTATCCGGCATCCGGATGGAACAATAAAAATGGCGCAGGATATATTTTCGCGCTTACGGATCTTCCGCCTGTTGGTCCGATCATTAAGGCCAACGGGACCGCCACGCGTCTTTCGATTAATTCGAGAACGCCTCTCTCCATCACAGTTGCCATGAATCAAGGCGATTTGCCGAGCGTACAGGTTGACTGGTGGATTATAACGCGGGCCGGTTCAGCTTGGTATTACCTGAACAATTCAGTTCAATGGACACCTTTTGATGGCAATCTGTCGAACTGTCGTCCTGTTCATCAGGGGGGGTTGGTTGATTTGCCTGCGACTGAGGTGTTGCAACGCAACAGCTTCCCGCCCGGATCATATACATTTTATTTTGCCATTGATTATCCGAGCGATGGGATTTTAAACCCGAGTGGGCCGATATTGGTTAATTCGGTTGGTGTAACCGTAACGCCATAATAGCTTCAATCTCAAAATAAAACTGATTTTTCCGGGAGTGAAGAACAATATGAAAGCAGGCTTTGCGGAAGTTGATATCACGCCTTCGGTTGGGATGCGTTTCTGCGGAGCAGCGCCGCTTGGGGTCCAGACGCCCTGTTGTTTTACCGCTGCCTATTTCGAGACGGACACCGCAAAAATCGCGCTGGTTGGAGCGGACTTGATCAGAATGAATCGCGATTTGCTTGATGATGCCCTGCCGATTCTGCGCGCGCGTCTGCCGCTTGATCTCCTGATTTGCGGCGCGTCTCATACGCATGCTGCGCCACCCTTGCATTTTTGGAAAGGGGTGTTGTCTCCCGCTGAAATCATGGCGCTGAATGATGTGCGCCCGGAAGTGCGCCAACAGATCGTGGAGAGCATTGGCGAGCCGGATTTGGAATACGGCGCGTTGTTGCGGCGGCGTCTGGTGGATGCGGTTTGCACGGCCTGGCAAAGACGCGAAGATGTTCGTTTGGTTGTGGGCAAAACCTTGGTGGAACGCGTGGCTTATAACCGGCGGCAGAAAATGAAGAACGGTTTGACCGTTACGCACGCCGGCAAAGGCAATCCGGAGATTGTGGATTATGCCGGGCCGACCGACAAAACTATTACAACGCTTGGCGCGGTCAATGCCGCCGGGAAGACGATCGGCGCGGTTGTCAATTTTGCCTGTCATGGAACAGTGGTGCAGGAGAAATATTTTTCGGCTGATTGGCCCTATTACATGCGCCAGACGGTCAGGCGCAATATTAATCAGGATATGCCGGTGGTTTTTCTGAACGGCTGTTGCGGTGATGTAACCCAGATAGACAATTTAAGTTCCGAGCCGGAGTTGCGTACTGATGCGTGGGCGCGTGTTCTTGGGCAACGGGTTGGATTTGGGGCGGTTGATGCGCTTGCCTGCGGTGTTTTTGCGGATCATGAGCGTATGCGCTATGTTGCCGAAAGCCTGGATTTGGAATATCGCCCCATTTCCGACGAGCGCTATCGCGCGGCGCTGGAACTGGTCAATAATCATTTCGATCAAAAGAGCATGCTGGTGCGTTATCATGCGCGGGATACTGTTTTGTTGAAACATAAAATTGCGCGTTCGCCCAAAGTATCCTGCGAGTTGAATGCCGCGCAGATCGGCGATTTATTGCTGGTAAGTTTCCCAGGCGAAATTTTTGCGCGGATGGGCTTGGAACTGCGCGCCAATGCGCCCTTGCCTTTTGTGATGCCGGTTACGCTGGCGAACGGACATCTGGGCTATGTGCCGACGCCGGATGTTTTCGGGTCGGGCGGCGGAGGCTATGAAGGCAAATTGGGCGGCAGCAGTTGTCTGGAAATCGGGGCCTTCGATAAAATGCGCGCCAGCGCGCTGGCGTTGATTGAAAAACTGGCGATTTCGCCGGCTTGTCCGCCAAAGGAACTCAAGCCGGGCAAGCCCTGGTGCGCATACAGACCGGATGAATTGTAAAACCTTGTTTTTTCAGGCTGACCTCATCACGGATCCAGGATGTGATTCGTGAGGCAGCGATAAACGTTCCGTCATATAAGGCCGCATGGTGAAAAGGGGGATTGTTATGCAGAAAATATGTTGGTCAATTGCGTTAGCGGTTTGTTGTGGTCTGTTGTTTGCCGGTTGCAATGAAGCGCAGATTGACGCTTTGGAGCGTTCCCAGGAAAACATGAGCAACGAAATCCAGTCCCTGCGCAAACAAATCAAGGCGCTGGAAGCTGCAGTTCTGACAATCAATGCAGAGCTTAACAGCCTGCGTGCCGATCATGCTGCGGATTCGCGGGAACGCGCCGAAGCTGCGCGCGAAATTGTCACGCAAAGCGAGCAGGCGAGCATCATGCCCCGGCAATTGAAATCTCCCCGGGATTGTACGCGGGTGGAATTTGAAAAGCAGCTTATCGGGATGTCGGCGGAACAAGTTGAAAAATTTCTGGGCGCGCCCAACAAAAAGACGGAAATGGAACGCGGAACGGCATTCTGGGTTTACGATGCTCTGCTGTGCCGTAATGCCGAGGGCACAGCCGAGTCGGTTGGGGTTCAGGTTGCTTTTGAAAACAGCCGTGTGGACCGCGCCTCATTTTCCGAGAATGTGGCATATGATCATCAGCCCCCGGCGGTTCAATAATCAGTCCCCGGCTGTTTGGGTTGATTATCCGGAAGATTGCCGCTGGCGGCGGTATTGCGTTGGCGAAACGCCGGTGATCTGGCGGATCAGGCGCGCGAAATAGTTGGAATCCGCCAGGCCGCATTGAATGGCGATGGCGCTGACCGGCAAAGCAGTGCGTTGCAGGAGCGCCAGAGCATTCTGAACACGCAGGCGCTTGAGATAAACCGATGGCGGCAAACCCATGACGGTTTGAAAACGGGCGAAAAGTTTGGCGCGCGGCACGCCTTGCATGGCCGCCAGGGTTTTAATGTTCAATTCCGGGTCGCTGTATTTTTGATGAATCAGCGCCAAGGCGTTTTGAACCAAGGCGTCTTCGGGCATGCCGCGCAGACGCGCTGCCCGGAGCAAAATCTCAAAAACTGTTTGGCAGGCATCCGATTCGGCGCGCAGGGAAGGTTTGGCGATGGTTTGGCGCAAGCGCAAAAAAAGCGCCGCCGGCGCCGGACCGGCGTCATAAATTGCGGATTCCAGGCGCATGGAAGAAGGCAAAACCACGGCCAAGGGGCCGTCAAGCGTCATCCAATAAAAAGCCCATGCAGATTCAAAAGCGCGGTAGAAGTGGCGCATGCCCGGAAAAAGAATGGCAATTTGCCGATATTTTAAAATCTTTTCGCGGCCATTAATCTCAATCAATCCCGAGCCCTGTGTACACCAGAAAAGCTGGAAGGAAGGCATCTTTTTGTCAATGCTCGTATGCGGTGGCACACAGCGCACAAAGCCTGTGCTGCGTACGCCAAAAGGCAGGTGCTCGGTCGGTTGCCGGTCCGGGCGTCTGACATAATAATGTTCGCTGATTGGCATATAGTAACTATGCGCCCTGTTTGAGACGTATGACGATTTTTTGGCCGTTGCCACGGAACGTAATGGGCAGCTTTAGAATACGTCCCTGCTGTTTGGCGTTGTTGCGGAGCGTTTGCCAGCCTGGCGGAAGATAAAAATAGAGATGGCCTTTTTTCGACATGGCTGCCGGTATGACAACAAGACTGCCTGTTTTCGGGTCGAAGCGCGCTGCTTTCAATTCCACGCCGCCCTGGGTAATATGGAGATCCGTGCCCACCAGTTGCGGCAAACCGGTAACCGCGCGAATGGCCAAAACCCGGCATTGATGCATGGCCAGCGTGGCTTGATAGCCGCCTTTAAAGATTCCGCGGTATTTGCCGGCCCAGAAATCAAAAACATGATAAGGTGTTTCCGGGTTCAGGCCGAGTTCCTGGAAGTCAAGTTTTTCTTCCCGTATCCGGGCCGGCTGGCGCATGTTGATCAGCGCAGCGACATGCCATTGCTCGGAATCGTTTTCAACAGCCAGACTGAACTTTGTCGGCGTTGTGGCCTTGAAAAAATCCACCGTGCGCGCTGTGCCCGGATAGCCGGGCAATACCTTTCGTAAAATATCAAGCCGCTCTTTCGGCAGTGAAGTCATGCGATCCGCCAAAATCATCAGTCCGCCATTCAACCCGACAATGGAAGCCCATGCGCGCGCTTCGTCGTCCGAAAGTTCGGAACAATCGCCCTTCGGACGGACAATCAGATAATCCGGATCGGTTTGCCACCATTTGCCGTTCTGGAAGGCGCAATTCATTGTTGCCTGAATAGCGCGTACCACGAAGCCTGGTCCCGGATAGTTGTCGCGTTCACCGTGGTGTTTATCCACCTGTGACGCATCCCAGCGCGCGCCGACATCGCCGCCGACACGCATGGCATCCACGATGCCGATGGATTGGCCGAACAGGCATCCGCCCAGCAGCAGGGCTTTTTCGCCCATGCCGGCGCGCAAAGCCTTGAAGCCCTCGTGCATGGCGCGCGCTTTGGTCCATTGCCGGTCGGCCAAAACCCCGGCCCGGTTCATGGTCCGCACATTGCCGCAATCAAGTTTGATGTAATGATATCCGTAATCATGAACGACAGTCCGGCCGAATTCGCGCACCCAGGCGCGGACTGCCGGCAGACTGCAATCGAGCGGGTAAACGTGTGTGGTGGTATATCCCTGCACACGCACCGGTTCGCCGTTGGCGTCGCGGATAACCCAGTTCGGGTGTTTTTGGTAGAGACTGCTTTCGCGCGACGCCAGATAGGGGCAAAGCCAAAGCGCCGGTTTAAACCCCAGCTTTTTGATTTCGCGCGCCAACCATTTCAGGCCGTGCGGGAATCGTTCGTTGGTAATCAGCCAGTCGCCCTCGCATTTCTGGAAACCGTCGTCCAGTTGGATATATTCAACTGGGAATTCAGTGCGCCGTTTCGCCAGCCAGCGGGCATTTTCCAGAACATCGTCCTCGGTTATTTTGGCGAAATAATAATCCCATGTGCCCCAGCCTATGGTTGGGCGGGCGCACGGTTGCCGGGGGGCGCCGTGCCGGACGCGCTCGGCATAATCGGCCAGCGCTTTTTCCGGCAGATCGGACATGTTCAGAAATAGAGTTTCGCTGATGAGTTCCTTTTGCGCATCCAGGCGGCAACCGTCCAATTCGCAGACAGCCCGGAACGAGGCGAAATTATAGGCGCTTGGATCAAATGCCAGGCGGAAACTGCCCAATTGTCGTCCGAATGTCAGAAACCCGGCCAGAAAATAAACATTTTTAGAGCGGTTGCCGACCAGCATATAATCGGCGGTATAGAAATCGTTTTTCAAACATTCGGCGCGTTGTACCATCATGTCATACATGCCGCCATCGGCAACCGTTGTCTGCATGCCCATGACGGTCCAGCGGATTGGCAGCGACTGCAGATTAAGCATGCCGCCGTAATCGGAATCCACATCCAAAACGGCAAGCTCGTGTAAGCGGAGCGGCTGACGCGAGATGTTGCGCAGCCGGAGATTGATTTGCCAGCGTCCCGGTTCAATTTCCTGCACTTTCGGCGCAAGCTCAATAAAATGGTTCGGCTGCCCCAGACTGACCTGATGCCGCAGCCCCCCACCATCGCTAAAAGTCAATGTGCTTGTGGCATGCTTGATAATATCGCCTCGAATATCAAGGTATTTCATTTGTTTGTTTCCGATCATGTTTTTGTAATGTCAACATTTTGAAGAATTTTTCCCGTGTGTGTTTCCATGACATTTGATTGCCTAAAATGACGACCGCCGTTCCGGCCATGAGGATGGCGACGCTGAGCATATCGGAACCGGAAACTGTTTTGCCGAAAAACAGGTAAGCTACGGTTAGTGTGAAAAGAGGCGCAAACGGTTCCATGGCTGAGGCAACATAGACTTTCACGCGGCGCAGGGCGATATAATAAACCAAAAAGGCGCAACCGGTGGTAACAACACCCTTGACTGTGAGCAACACCCAGTTTTCAAGGGTCAGTTCGCAAACCGGCTGGACGCCGTAGAGACAAAAGCTGCCCAGAAGTGTGAACATTCCGGAAAGTGTCATGCGTACTCCAACCAGTTCGGCTGGTGTTAAAACGCGGAGCAGTTCTTTGCCGGATACTGTTCCGCCCGCCCATAATAAGGCGGCCAGAAATGTAAGGCTCCAGCCGAGCCCGGATGTCTGGCCGGGCTTTCCGTCAAACAGTGCGCCGAATAAAAGCCCCAGGTTGGCGAACAAAATCAAAGCAATCCCAACCATTGCGGCGCGATTCAGGCGTTCGCCGAGGAAAAAGACTGCAAAAAAAACGGCAAAAGCCACCTGTGTGCGCAGAATGGCGCTTACCAACCCCGGATTCATGTGCGGGATTGCGGCCACATAACACAGTTGACTGATGGCTGTAAAGAAAACCGCCTGAATGATAATCAAGGCAAGATGCCAGCGCGACAGTTGTCTGATTCTGCGTATAACCGCCCAGGTCTGCGGAGCAAACATGAAGCCGGCGATCAGCGTGGAAATACCGGACAACAAGGCGCGCGGCACAGTTTGGCCGATTCGGTAAATCACGATCGGATCCATGGCCCAGAGCGCCCATGCCAGGAGCATGATCAAAATGCTGAAGAGTGAAAAATCTTTTTGTGAACCGCACTGATTCTTCTGCATAATGCGTCTGCCATTGCTTGTCTTTTTGATGTGTCAGCAAGGTAAGATACCCAAAGATGGCTGTGCCTGCAATCCTAATCCTGCACAGCCTGCTCAAATGGTCCCTGACCTCGGCGCTACGGCGCTACGCCGGGCGCATTTCGCGCTTGACGGAACTGGTAGCGGGCGGTACTGTTTCAATCAAAGCTGAAATTTTGACGATATATTATCATAAGAGTTGCTTTCAAAAGTCAACCTTTGAAAGCAGTATTCATAAACCAGCAGTTAGTAGTCAGGATTAAACAAGTAAAACAAAGCATTTGTAATCAATCTTTTGCATTTATTCTGAATCTGAATTCCGGATGTCTGAGTGTTTGCAAAACATCAGTTTTGCAATTGAGTTTGTTTAATTAAAATTCCATCACGGATTCAGGTAACAGATATAAATGCAACAAGCCCATTCATTTCATATTCCCGTTATGGGAATTGGATTTACCATAGATACGCCGCTCAAGGTTTCCAAATACGGCATTGATTCCGTTATTTCTTTGGTTGACGATATTTTGCTTGAACGATTGCGCAAAATGTATTGCGGCAGGCACAAAATTCCTTATGCTGAAATCAGCGATAAAACCGAAGATTTTCGGGCAAAACGAATCACGTCTTATCTGAATTTGATCAATCAGCTGGCAGAAACAAAATTCGAAGAATTCAAAAACGCCACAATCGAGAAATATAACGCGGTCAAAGAATATTTTAACCTTTTGCCTGACAGTTCAACCATCAAGCAAGAATTCAAAAATCTGCTGTCGAAAAAAATCAGCTTTAATGAAATTACCGAGTGGTTGCAAAATAATTTGTTCATGGGTCATATTGATGTGAACATTATGACCAAGGTTGACAAGGTCAATTATCGCAATGACGAAAAATTGCCTGTGGAATATAACGATGCCCAAGCTGCGTTGCGAGGTTATGCGAACAGCGACTTGCGTTCTTCCATAATATTTTCAGCGGGCATGCATGCCGGATTATACGGCTATCTGGCTAATTTCGCGGATTTTCATCCTGATCAAAACGGAACTATAAAAAAGAAAATTGTCTTGAAAGTCAGTGATTACCGGTCGGCTTTTATTCAGGGCAGGTTTTTGGCCAAGAAAGGCATTTGGGTTTCGGAATACCGTGTTGAATCTGGACTGAACTGTGGCGGCCACGCTTTTGCGACTGATGGTTATCTGCTGGGTCCGATTCTGGCCGAATTCAGGGACAAGCGCGCCGAATTAATTCAATCCATGCATGAGCTTTATGTGAAGGCGCTTTCCGCTCAGAAACTTTTGATACCAGGCGCTGTATTACCCTTGAGAATCACGGCGCAAGGCGGTGTCGGCACGGCTGAGGAACACCAATTTTTGCTTGATCACTATAAGCTGGATTCGGTTGGGTGGGGAACGCCTTTCCTGTTGGTGCCTGAGGCGACAAATGTTGACGCTTGCACTTTAACGCAACTGCTTGCGGCCAAGGAAGCTGATTTGTATTTGAGTGATATCTCGCCCCTTGGTGTGCCTTTTTACAGCCTCAGAGGCAACAGCAAGGATGTCGAAAAATCATCCTTGATAGCCCAAGGACATCCGGGCAGTTTATGCCCTAAACAATATGTCGCCTTGAATCATGAGTTCACGGAAAGGAGCATTTGTCCGGCTTCCCGTCAGTATCAATCTTTAAAAATCAAAGAGCTTGAAGCGCAGAAACTAACTGACGAAAAACACAAGGCGGCTTACGCCAAAATTGTTGGAAAATCCTGTATTTGTGTTGGTTTGGGCACATCCGTGCTTCTGACGAATGATCTGGACACAAAAATAGAAGGGTCCGGCGTCTCGGTGTGTCCGGGCCCGAATATGGCCTATTTTTCGAAAATTATGCGACTAAAAGAAATCATTGACCATATCTACGGGAGAGCCAACATGCTTGCCGACGCCGACCGGCCGAACATGTTCGTTGTGGAACTGAACATCTATATTGCTTTTTTAAAAAGCAAAATTGAGGAAATGAAAGTTGCCGCAACCAATAAACAGGCCAAAAACCTGGCTGTTTTTGCAAGCAATCTTAAAGACGGGATTGGCTATTATTGTGATTTATTCGGCAATCTAAAAGACAGATTTACGGAAACCAAATCAGATATTCTGGAAGATCTGGAAAAAAGCAGAGAAGTCCTGCGCCTTCTGAACGCGGAAATCGAACAGCTTGCCTGACTGATCAATTCAAATCCAGAACTGCCGGTCAAGCGTGCGATACTGAACGGCTTCAGCAACATGGTTGCCGGCGATTTGTTCCTTTCCATCCAAGTCGGCAATAGTTCTGGCAACTTTCAAAATGCGGTCATAGACGCGGGCGCTGAAATTTAGTTCGCTGACGGCCGCCTTGAGCAGGGCTTGCGCGTCTTCCGGCAGCCGGCAGAATTTTCCGACATCTCTGGCGCGCATGGCGGCGTTGCAATGCACTTTGCGCAAACCCCCGAAACGCGTGCGTTGAATATCGCGTGCGGCAATGATCCGTTCGCGCAAAACAGACGATGGCTCGCCGGCCTGCAGGGCGGAAAGTTCATGATAACCGATTGCCGGCACTTCGATATGAATATCAATACGGTCGAGCAGCGGGCCGGAGATTTTGTTGCGGTAATTGCGGATTTGGAGCGGCGTGCAACGGCACTCGCGCTTTGGCGCGCCGTAATAGCCGCAGGGGCAGGGATTCATGGCTGCCACAAGCATGAATTGGCAGGGGAACGTCAGGCTTGCCGAGGCGCGCGCGATGGTTACCACCCCATCTTCCAACGGTTGGCGCAGGACTTCGAGGACGTTGCGGTGGAATTCGGGTAATTCATCCATAAACAAAACGCCATGATGCGCCAGACTGACCTCGCCGGGCATGGGATGCGCGCCGCCGCCGAGCAGGCCGGCATCGGAAACGGTGTGGTGCGGGGAACGGAACGGGCGGCGTGTGATCAGCGCTTGATGCGGCGCGAGCGCGCCGGAGATGCTGTGAATTTTTGTGCTTTCCAGGGATTCTTCCAAAGTCATCAGCGGCAGAATGGAGGGAATACGTTTGGCCAGCATGGTTTTGCCCGTGCCAGGCGGGCCGATCATGAGCAC
>CAZMFH010000078.1:0-10569 GCA_964565485.1 uncultured Verrucomicrobiota bacterium
GGTGCCGGTTCAGCAGACTTTTGAGGTTATGATTGACAGCAACCGTCCAACACCAAATTTTTTCTGGGTATTGACTTCCAATGCATGGCTGAGTGTTTCGCCGGCTAATGCAAGGAGCGCCGACAACTACTGCACAATTACAACCACTTTCCATACTGCCAATCTCGATCCGGGGACATATACGAGTGAAATTTTGATTGTTTCGCCGCTAATCACTAATTTCCCTGTTGTTTTGCCGGTTACCTGCACGGTTTATGAAGTGAACGATGTGCCTGGCTTGCGGATTGCTCCCGATTGTGAGGCAACGATGGGGCGTTATATTACCGTTCCTATTCATCTTGTTTCAAGCGGTGATGTGAATGCGGTAGGTTTTAGCATGAATTTTAACAGGGGAATATTGAGTTCGCCTTCTTGTGTGTTGGGTGCTGACGCAGGCGGCGGTTATATTTTGACCAATGTTTCCCAAGTATCGTCTGCCGGCCGGATCGGCATTACAATTAGCGCCAACTCCACGGGCGATGTTGGCTCGACAGTCAATGCTTTTGCTGCCGGCACTCAGGAAATAGCCAGGATCAGATTTGATGTCGTGGCGAATCGCGGGCCGGGTCCGCAAATGCTTTCTTTTACCAATAATCCTGTTTTGTGGAGATTTGCCGATACGAACGGCGATCCCATTGCCGGCGTACGCTGGGGGGACGGCAATGTTTTACTTACCGCCGGTCTTGAAGCTGATTCGTCTTCGCGTCCGATCGGCAGCGGAAGTCTTACTGTTGCTGACTGGGTGCAGGTTGGACGTTTTGTGGCCGGATTGGATACTCGTCCGCTTTTGATGCCGGGAGAATTTCAGCGCGCTGATTGTGCGCCACGCAGTATGTTTGGAGATGGTTATTTAAGCGTTATGGATTGGACTCAGGCGGGGCGTTATGTTGCCGGGATTGACGGCAATGCAGTCGCCGCCGGACCGACCAACGCATTGCCGACGGAACAGTCTTATGCGTCGCCCTTATGGCGCATGCGCGGTTATGATCGCATGGTCGGCGCGCGTTGCGTCAGTATTCCGGATGCGGCCATTCCACGCGGTGACACCAATTTTGTGGATATTATCCTTGAATCGCAGGGCAATGAAAATGCGGTTGGTTTTACTTTGCGCTATGATTCTGCCGTAATCGGATATGCCGGCGCAGTGCCGGGGGATGACGCGCGGCATGCTGTTATTTTGCCGAATACCACTCGCATGGCCGAGGGGTTGCTCGGATTTGTCATGGCATTGCCGGTGGGAGAAAGTTTTGCGCGCGGGCAGCGTCAAATTTTGCGTATCCGGCTTGTTGCCCCGGTGGATGCGCCGGTTGACCGGACAGTCTTGAGTTTTACTGATGATATTGTCGTTTGTGAGGTTTGCAACGCCAAGGCGATTGATCTATCTGTGACCTTTAATGCCGCTGATGTCCCCATTATCGGCACCCCGCGCCCGCCGTCGAAATTGCTGGCAGGGAAAGGCGCCGGCATTGATGGGATCCTTTTGGAATGGGATCATGTTCCCGGCGCCACGCAGGGTTACCAGATATGGCGCGGACGGGATAACCAAATTGAGCAAGCTCTTTTGATAGCAACGACAGATACGCCTTCCTACACTGATTTTTCGGCACAGTTTGGTTTGACATATTACTATTGGGTTCGGGCCGTCAATCTCTCCGGCGCCAGCGCTTTCAGTAAGGGTGATTATGGTGTGCGGCGTTTTGCGCCTATATCGCCAAGCGCCGGCATGGATTTCGATGGCGATGGGCTGATGGATACTTATGAGTATAACGAGACAACGGGAGCTTGGACGTTTTGGCTTTCCGCTCTTGGTTATGGAACCCATGGCTTGAAGTTTGGCGGAGCGGGTTGTGTTTCTGTTCCGGCGGATTATGACGGCGATGGGCGTATTGATCCGGCCGTATATCATGCCGATAGCGGTGTCTGGCATGTGCTTTGCTCGGCTTATGGTTATAATCTTTATAAAATCAGTCTGGGTGGAGCGGGTTGTGTGCCTGTTCCGGCAGATTATGACGGCGACGGCAAGGCTGATTTTGCGGTTTATAATGATGCTTCCGCCGTCTGGCTTACGGCGTGTTCTTTATATGGTTACGAAAAGATCAGATTTCCTTTTGGTGAGCCTGGCAAAGGCGCCCTGCCGACTCCGGCGGATTATGATGGCGACGGCAAAGCAGATCCGGCGCTCTATAACAGTGTTACTGCTGTTTGGCAGGCTATGTTGTCCGGAAATGGTTATCAGGGAAATACTGTTGAGTTTGGCGGGATTGCATCAGGCTGCGTGCCGGTGTCGGCGGATTATGACGGCGATGGTCTGGTTGATTACGCGGTTTATAATGCTGTTTCCGGAAAATGGCATTTTTGTCTCTCGGCGCATGGTTCCGCTATAGTTGAGATTTGTCTTGGCGGATTGGGTTACATCCCGCTGCCGGCGGATTATGATGGCGACGGCAAAGCTGATCCGGCTGCATATTATGATTCTTCCCTGCGTGGGGCTGCCGGTCAGACCAGGCAAAAATGGCTTGTTCGCCTTTCCTCTATGGGTTATTTGCCTGCGCATTGACGCCCAATTTGGTCGCCAGGGTGGCGTCATGCGCGGCGGCTCCCGGAGGTCTCGCCCAACCAAAGACAAATTTGGCCGCAATGGTGGGGCGAGGCGTTCCGGAGAGCCGTTTTTTTCGAGCATGGCGCCGCCGTGATTTGGTCGCAATTTTGGCGCAAAATGGCTTGACTTTTGCCGACGTTCAAGCAAAATAAAGACGTTTGGAATTTCAAAACATTCTTTTTGCTTGAAAACGGGAGAATTGGGCATGCGTCAGGGCGATGTTGGTTGCCGTCCGGTTCGGTTGGTTATTGTCGGTTCAATTGCCTTGGATACTATTCAAACCCCGGATTCGAAGCGAAGCGATATTCTGGGTGGTTCGGTCAGCTATGCTTGTGCGGCGGCTTCTCGTCTTGCGCATTGCGGAATGGTTGGTGTGGTCGGCAATGATTTCCCGGCGCGGCATCCGATGCTTTTCCGCCGGCTTGGGGTTGATTTGCGCGGTTTACAGAAAGTGCCGGGACGGACATTCCGATGGTCTGGTGTTTACGAATGCGATATGAATCGGCGTCGTACGCTATCCACGGAATTGAATGTATTTGCCGATTTTGTTCCGGAGTTACCCGAGGTTTATCGGAGCAGTCCGTTTCTGTTTTTGGCCAATATCGCCCCGGAATTGCAATTGCATGTTCTTACGCAAATGCGTGCCCCGCGTTTTGTGGCGGCGGACACCATGGATTTGTGGATTAAAACAGCGCGCAAATCTTTATTGCGGCTTTTGAAGCATGTTAATCTGCTGCTGGTGAATGACAGTGAAGCGCGTGAATTAACCGGCGAATCGCATTTGATCAGCGCTGCCCGCGCGCTTTTGCGTTTTGGCCCGCGTTATGTCATCATCAAGAAGGGTGAACATGGCAGTTTTTTGGTTTCGTCTTCGGGGGTTTTGGCGCTTACAGCTTATCCTGTTGATGAGGTGCATGATCCGACTGGCGCCGGCGATGCCTTTGCCGGTGGTTTTATGGGGCAATTGGCGCGTCGTGGCGTTCTGACATCTGCCGCACTGAAACGCGCCATGCTTTACGGTACGGTGACGGCTTCTTTTGCGGTGGAAGCGTTCGGTTTGGACCGTTTGGCCGGGCTGCGATCGCCGGAGTTGGAGGAACGCGTGCGTCGGTTTGTTCGCATGATTCGCGTTTGATCAATTGGAATGTAACATTTATTGGGAAGGCGAGGTGTGTCATGATGCGTTGTTATTTGCGTTTGGGTGTTGCTCTCGCATTGGGTTTGGTCCTGGCGGCTGAAGTTTCGGCAATGGCGCGCGCCAAAAAACACATTGCTCCGGCGGTTTTGATTGTTCCGGCGCGTATGCGGGCGGTGCAATTGGCGCTTGATCTGGCTGAATTACGTCCGATCTCTCTCCTGGCTTATCGTGGCGCGGTTCGCGCTGATGATCCTTTGTTGTTTGCCTGGCGTAGTAAGGCATGGCATTACCTTGATTTAAATGAATTTCGCGCGTTAAATTTTGTGCGGGAGTTGCCCGGATCGGCCTGGTTGGTAGGTGATGATGATGTTTTGCCGCTTGTTTTGGCGCAGGCTCCAGGGTGGGGGATTGAGTTGCAGCGCATCAAGAGCATGGATGCGGCCGAATTGATCAATCGTATGGATGCGGTTTTAAAATTTACGCCGCAAGAATGGCGTTGGTTGGCGGCGCGGCATGGGTTGACGCTGCAGGATGTTAATGAGTCGCTCCGCCGGCATGATCCTTATGCCATCCCGCGTTCGCAATTGCCTTTGAAAAACACCGGATTCAAGTTGGAGCCAGGCGAGCCTGCGCCGGCATTAATTATTGAACGAACAGGTCCGGATCAGGAATAATGAGGCGTTGTATTTGATCGCGGTTGGCTTGTTCCTGAATCCGTGATGGATTTTAAATTAAATATCGTCAAGCTTGATGATTGAATTACTTATTACTCTTGCTCCATGCCACCAAAATAATGCAGCATAATTGCGCAACCAAGACCATCCTGCGGGTGAGGTCAGTATGCCGCATCTGCTGCGTTGCGAAGCATTTGCAGTAGTTACTACAGTGGCATGTTTTGCGTCTTGCAGCTGCGGCATCCTGACCTCATCACGGATCCAGGTTGTTTGCTGGGCGATGATTTTTTTACGCACGCACTTGGCCGGAACCGGTTACGATATATTTGTAAGTGGTCAATTCTTCAAGTCCCATCGGTCCGCGTGCATGTAATTTGTCGGTGCTGATGCCTATTTCAGCGCCCATTCCGAATTGCCCGCCATCGGTGAAACGTGTTGAGGCGTTGATGTAAACGGCAGCGGAATCAACTTCTTTTACGAAACGTTTTTGAGATGCCGGATTGGTTGAAATAATGGCGTCGGAATGGCGTGAGCCGTAGCGGTTGATTTGGTCTATGGCGGATCGGACTGACGGCACAATACGCACCGCCAGAATCAAATCAAGATATTCAGCGGACCAATCCTCATCATCGGCCGGGGTCAATTCCGGAGCGATTCGGCATGCCGCCTGGTCGCCGCGCAATTCCACACCGCATGCTGCCAGGCGTTTGACCATCTGCGGCAGAAAAGAAGTTGCGCACTCTTTATGGATCAAGACTTTTTCGACGGCATTACAGACGCCCGGTCTTTGGCATTTGGCGTTTTCAATAATATTCAACGCCATTGCCTGGTCGGCGCCGGCATCTACGAAAATATGGCACACGCCCTTGTAATGTTTGATAACCGGCACACGCGCGTGTTGCATCACGGCGCGAATGAGATCCTCTCCTCCGCGTGGAATCAGCATGTCCACCATGCCTTCCAGTTGCGCCAGTTCGCGGATGGCTTCGCGGTCTGGCGTACGAATCAATTGAATGGCATCTGTCGGCAGTCCTGATTGTGCGCCGCCATTCAGCAATGCTTGCACAATAGCTGCATTGGAGCGCGCTGCCTCCTTTCCGCCGCGCAGAATGGTTGCGTTGGAAGTTTTAAAACAAAGCGCGGCGGAATCGGCGGTAACGTTTGGGCGCGATTCGTAGATGATGCCGATCACTCCGATTGGCACACGTACCTTGGCGATGCGTAAGCCGTTTGGTCTCGTCCATCGGCGTATTGAGCGGCCGACCGGGTCGGGCAGGGCGGCTACTTCGCGCAATCCCTGCGCCATATTAACAATACGCTTTTCGGTCAGTTGCAGACGATCGAGCATCGCTGCGGAGAGCCCTTTGGCATGCCCATCTTGCATGTCCATCGCATTGGCCTGGAGAATCGCGGTGGTTTCCGCCAGCAGTTGCTCGGCCATGCCCTCTAAAACCGCGTTTTTTTGGCGCGTTTTCAGGAGCGCCATGGCGCGCGAAGCGGTCAAAGCGCGCTGCCCCATATTGGTTATTTCGTCATGTATATTCATGTTTTGCGCTAAATGATGACGGCCATGTTGTCGCGATGAATCACTTCCTCATAATATTCGTCTGTCCCAAGAAGCGCTGGGATTTCGTTTGACCGGCGTCCCTGGATTTTACGTATGTCGCGGCTGGAATAAGCAACCAGTCCGCGTGCAATAATTGTTTTGTCCGTTGCTTGAATATCAACCGCCGCGCCGACATTGAACTCGCCTTCGACTTTTTTAATGCCGATCGGCAAAAGACTTCGTCCATGGCGCTCCAATGCGCGGCGGGCGCCTTCATCAATAATCAGCGTGCCGTGTGGCCGATGAAAAAATGCGATCCAGCGTTTGCGACCGCTCATTGCTCCGGATATGCGCTCCGGCGCGATCAGCGTGCCGGTATCTTTGCCGTTAATGATCTTTTGGATTATATCGGATTGACGTCCGTCGGCAATAACCACGGCTGCTCCGGTTTTGGCGGCAGCCAGCGCTGCTTGCAGTTTGCTGGCCATTCCGCCGGTCGAGATGGCGCTTCCTTTCCCGACCGCCAAACCGAGGATTGCGGGGGTTACTGTGGCCAGAAAAGGCACCCGTTCGGTTCGCGTGCCGCATGGCCGATGCAATCCGTTGGTCGTTGTCAGGAGAATCAGCAAGTCGGCATCAATCATTTGGGCAACGAGCGAAGCCAGGAGGTCATTGTCGCCAAACCTGATCTCATCCACCGCGACAACGTCGTTTTCGTTGACGATGGGGATGACGCCATTAGCCAACATGGCCAGCATTGTATTGCGCGCATTAAGATGTCGCACACGATGTTTAAGATCATCATGGGTCAAAAGCATTTGTCCTACATTCAATCCTGATTTGGCAAAAAAAGCGGCATAATTGGTCATGAGCCGGCTTTGTCCGACGGCGGCGGCCATTTGCAGTTCGGGCAGTTGCGAAGGACGGTTTTTCATGCCGAGCGACTGCATGCCTGCTCCGATGGCGCCGGAAGTAACAAAGACTACATCGCTTCCGGCCTGCCGCAGCATCGCCAATTCGCCGGTTAGCGCGCGAATCCGGCGTGTTTCCGGACGTCCGGAGTCTTGGACAAGCACACGGCTCCCGATTTTAACCACAATTCTCTTTGCTTTGGCGAGTGCCTGGCGTAGCGCTTGAGGGGTTGGCGCTTCTGGGATAATAATGCTTGAACTCATTGAGGGTGGTCAGATTCGAATGCGTAGATCGAGACGATTGCGGTTGTTCTCATGCCGGTAGGCGATCTCTTCTGCAATTTGTCGCACCAAGTGAATGCCGAGTCCGCCGATTTTACGCTGATCCAGAGGTTGATGAATGTCCGGCGGTGGATTTTCAAGCGGATTAAATGGCGTGCCATCGTCGCTGACAACGAGCAAAACATGCTCCGGTTCTCTGGTTATGGAGAGTTCAATCACGTGTTCGGTGGTGTCAGTGTAGCCGTATTGGATGATATTTGTTAAAAGCTCCTCAACAGCCAGATTGACCCGAAAGGTTGCTTCTGGCGGGACAGCATTTTGTTGCAAAAAAACATTAAGATCTTCTATGAATTGAGGCAGGGCGGCTAACTGATTGGGGATCGAAAGCAATAATGCCGTCTTCATAGATTGCAGGCGCAAAAACACAAGGAACACAACGCTAATCAGGCCATCATGGTCATTGACATTGCAATGGCCATTGTGCGTTCGATTTCACGAATTGATCGAAACATTTCCTGTCCAATAATGTCCAGCTTGGCGAGTGCCGTGATACGCGGACGCAACCGGTCAAGCTCCTCGTCGGAGAAAATATCGTCCAACAACCGGCAGGCGTTGGCCAAGTTGATCAAAACCACTTCGCGTGGATCGGGGATCTCGTCGCTTAAAATCAGGTTGCGCAAACGCGTACGGACTTCCGTGATTTCCTTGTTATTGAGCAGCGGATAGCGGCGCACCTCAAAAACCCATAAAATACGTTTGTTTTCTTGCTTGAGAATGCCTTTTTGAATCAAACGCGCAAGCACTTTTTCCTGGATGCGCCGTGATTGATCGGCAAAACATTTAAGCCAGTAATTTGTCGGCTGAGGCTCGGTTTTTTGTTGCAGCTCACGCAGTGTCTCATCCAGCAGTTGATCGCCGGTCGGTTGGGGGTTAACCACCTTTAAGCTTGATAAGTCCGTGTCAATTCTGTTCTGCAAGGCCAGTTCCATCAACAATGCGCCGGCCAGGGAATAATCAAGCGCCGAAACAGGTAGCGGTTTGATGATGCCCTGTTTGTCGTCCAATGCCAAAAGATAAATTTCTTCAGCGAAACTTAACATATAAATACTCCCTTTTAACTGCTCTCAGATGGATGTTATGCGCAGGCGACAATGGCTTCGTTCAGGGTCGGCACGATTGTCAAAATGCTGGAAAATCCGGCAATATCGAAAATCTGCTGAACCTGAGCGGTGGGCGCGGCCAACAGAATTTTGCCTTTTAATGGCTGCATCTTTTTTGCTGCCGCAAGAAAAACCCGCAAACCGGCACTGCTGACATAATCAATCCGGGCAAGATCAATAATCAACTTGGGTGTGCCGGATTCGATCAGGCGGACAAGGTATTGATCTAATTCCGGAGCGCCGGCGGCATCCAGCTTCCCTATCGGTTGCACAATTTTTGTTTCACCCTGTTTGGAGTCGTTGATAATCATAACGGAATTCCTTGTTTTTCTGATTTAAAGCGAAGCACCGCAAACCGGACTTTGCAAAATCAGGTCTGCGGTGCTTGGCGAATATTTATTGTCCAACCGTCTTAAGCGGAATACTGTTCGTATCGCCGAATGTGTCGGTAATTGTTGCGTAACCGCTGGCTGAGAACATGAACTTCCAACCTTCCGTTTGCGAGTAGACTGCCGGATCAATCAGGCGATCGCCATCATAATCATCCGGAACCGCTTGGAATCCTGCGCCACCAAGCGGAATTGGCACGCTGGCGTAGTTTAAGCTGGACAACATGAATGTCCATTTGCCGTCAGTTGTGTTATAGACGGTAATGTCGGCTTTGCCGTCGCCGTCATAATCACGCGGATGCATGGTATGGACAGCGCTGCCTTGCGGAAGTGTAATCGGCGCATATCCGCTGCCGGAGAGCATGACCGTCAATTTCTTGGCGGTGGCGGAATAAACTGCCGGATCGGCTTTGCCATCGCCATCAAAATCGGCGCTGACCGGCACATAACCGGCGCCGCCAATTGGCAAATGCACTACCATGTAGTTATAGGCTGAGAGCATAATATGCATTTTGCCGGTTGCGGCCTGATAGGTTGCCGGATCGGATTTGCCATCGCCGTCAAAATCGGCTACAGCCGGCACTTGTCCGGGGCCACCGAATGGAAGCGGAACCGGAGTGTGACTCATGCTCGAGAGCGCCGCAATCCATTTGCCCAGCGCTTCCGAATAGACTGTCGGATCGGCCACACCGTCGCCGTCAAAATCGCCGGCAACCGCCACGTAATTGGATCCGCCCAAATACATGTACTCTAATCCTCGGACAGTAAAGATGATTCCGAGAATGCCATATTTTGTGTCATAGAGCGTTGGGTCAGCCAGACGGTCGCCGTCAAAATCGTTGACAACCGGCAGTGTTGTTGTGGCCTGCCGGACATGACGGTATGCATCTGCCGTCGAGCTGCTGAGTTCGCCTGCGCCCAACGCGTTTTTGGCCCGGACTTTGTAATAATACCTTGCCCCAGCCGTTGTGGCGTGGTCATCATAAAAGAGCGCTGTCGTTTCGCTGGACTTGGTCTCCGCTGCGCCGTTTTGCGATAGCGCTTCCATTTCCGCTTCCGTGGATATGGATCCCACAACTTCACGCATACCGGGGCCGACTACACGCACAACCTCATAACTGGTTGCGTTGGGAACGCTGTTCCATGACACGCGGACGCAATACGTCCGTCCGCTGGCGGCAAGTCCGGATGGCGCCGCAATTTGACGCCAGCCATATGTGGATGCGCTGTAAGGACTGGACCCCTGCGTATTAAGTGCCTTGACCCAGTAATAGTAGGGGATTCCCTGGCTGGGCGGGACATCATCAAAGCCGGTAATGGTCGGTTCCCCGACTTTTGCGGCATTGGCAATATTGTTGTTTGGCGAGCGCCAGACTTGATATTTGGTTGCTGCGGAAACAGCTGTCCATGTAACACGCACCTTGTTTGCATGAGTGCCGCGGGTTGCCTGCAGGCCGGTGGGTTTGAGCAGGGCCGAACGGAATCCGGTGGTTGCTGTGCTCCAGGCGCTCTTTTGCGCTGTAGCGGCGGCAATCCAGTAATAGTATTCCGTTTGTATGGCGGCAGTGGTGTCGTTGTATGTCGTTTGCGCAGCTGCTACCGTTCCGACATAATCGGCTGTACTGGTTGCATTATATCTGCTGCGCATGATGTGGTAGTTAACTGCGCCAAAAGACGCTGTCCAGGACAATGCCACCTTGTTGGTATAATCGCCCTGGCTGGCCGTCGGATTGGTCGGCGCCGGCAATAGCCGCCAGCCGGAAACCGAGGCGCTGAAGTTGCCTGCTCCACCATATTGATTGACGCCGCGCACCCAGTAATAATAGACAAG
>CAZMFH010000079.1:0-10540 GCA_964565485.1 uncultured Verrucomicrobiota bacterium
TGCAATATGCGCCCAAAGGCATTGCTTTGATAGCGGAAAAGCGCCGTAAAGTGTTTGCTCAGGCAAATATAATTCCAAAATCGGCATTTATCAAAAAATACGAGGCGGCCATTGCGCATTGGGCGCCATGCTGGCTGGAGGAATTTGCCGGGATTGCCTCGGCGCTTGACATGGCGGTGGAGGATTTTCTGTTTTTGCACGCGCCACCGCCTTTTCCGGAAAGTTGCACCAGTTGGATTGTAATGCCTGATGTTTCGGAACATGATGCAATCATCATTCACAAAAACCGCGATGCGGACATGATCAATTGCCAAAGCTTTATTGTCAAGCATATCGAGTCAACGCTGCGTTGGTGGGGCGCGGTCAATATCCCTTTGACCGGCGCGTTGTGCGCGATCAACGAGGCCGGCCTGGCGACGGTCATGAACAGCGGCGAACCGTGCACTGAAAACAATCCGGTCGGCTTAGGCACAACAGACATATTGCGGTTGATAATGGAACGCGCAAGTAATGCGTCGGAGGCGCTGGCTTTGTTGGAGGAAATTATTCGCGGCGGTTATTATGCGCACGACCGGAGTGGAAGCATTTTTTTTGTTGTTGATCCGCGCCATGCATTTATTGTCGAAAGCACCGCGCGCCGCTGCTTCCGTGAAGAAATCACCCACGGCTATGCGGTGCGTTCCAATTATTGGCGAATTCCGGCTATTATCCCGTATAAATCATCGCCAGGCATTCCGGAGCACTGTGCATTACGCTACGACCGGGCATGCGCTTTGCTTGCCGAAACACTGCAAAAGAAAAAAATCGGCATAATGGATTGCCAGGCGATTGCCAAGGATCGGCTTAACGGGCAAAGCCGCGCACAGCAAGACAAGCGTTACATGTCCCTGACCAGCGGGAACACGTCAATGGCGTTTACCGCCTGCCCGGCCATGGATAATCCGGCTGTTTTTTCCAAAGTTGCCATAGCGCTCGGTCCGCCGGCCACAACCTGCGCCGTGCCTTTGGCGACAGGCGCGAATGGGGCGCCGGATGTGCTTGTTAATTCGGTGTTGACCGAAAAGGCCTATCAATTGCGCGAAAAATACTGGCTGGATTCGGCAGCGGAGCTTGGCATTACAACCATGGAAAATGAATTATGGCGACAATTTCAACAGCATGACCTCAATGCCCGCAATGCTTGCCGCAATCAATCCGGAAGCTGTCAGGTTGCGCGTAACATTTACAGCGATTCTTTGTCGGCATTAACTTCCCGCGCCCTGCATTTTTTAAATTGTCGGCATTGTTAAAACCAGATTTGCAATGGTGTTTCGGCAATGTAGGCGTGGGTTGGTCTTTCCAATCCGCGTGTGTGTCGGATTTTTCAGGGCTGAAAAAAATGCTTGTATTGATGTTGGTTTTCTGCGAAATTCAATTTTCCGTTGGTTGCATGCTGGTTTGATGCGAATGAGCGTGGTTCGAGAAGGGCGCGCTTTGATGTGCCCTTTGGAAACCGATTCAGCGAGGACGTTTTTTATATGGCAGATGGCCCAAGTCCAAAAGAAGAAGTTGTGCGTGTGGAAGGCGTGGTTACCAAGGTGTTGCCGGCAACCATGTACCGGGTTAAATTGGCAAATAATGCTGAAATTCTTGGTCATATCTCCGGCAAAATGCGTAAGAATTTCATCAAAATCTCAACGGGCGACAAAGTAACCGTTGAAATTTCTCCCTATGATCTCAGTAAAGGGCGCATTGTTTTTCGATTGCGTTAAGCGGCCTTGTCCTGAGGCTTGTGCAGCGAGTATTTTGCTGCATCCATCCGGATCGGTTGAAAATTGTGCGGCTGAATTTGTCTTCTTATTTGGGTTGACTGCATGAATCGGCCAACCATTCCCACATCCTGGCGGCATCGGCTGGTGTTGCTTTTGATCTGCATCGCGGCCTTTTCCCTGCGCTTTGACGGTATTAACTGGCCGGCTTTTCATCCGGATGAAGCCACAATCGGACGTTGGGTTCATATCGCCGCTGACGGTCGTGCGATCAAAGAAAAATTTTATGCCAACGGTTTTTTCGTGTTGGTCAAGCCGGCCATTTGGATCAGTAAATACAAGAATGCCATAACCAATCATCTGGCTTACCGGCGCGGATTGCACGAAAACATCAGGCAATCCGGTCTGGACACCGTCATGGTGGCGCGTTGGTTTAACGTTTGGGCCGGGACATTGGGCTGTCTGCTGACATTTCTATTGATCAGATGCATCACCGGATCGCCATGGTCCGGAGTTTTTGGCGCGGCGTTAATCGGGCTGGCGCAATATCATGTGGAACATTGCCATTATGCCGAAACCGATCTGGCCATGCTTCTGGCTCTGACCGCCGCCTTATGGTTGATGGCCGTTGCTGCCGACCGTCGGCAAATATGGCGCTATGTTCTGGCGGCCGGCATGGCGGGGTTTGCGACCGGCACAAAATTCACCCTGAGCATGTTGTTGCCGCTGATCATTTTGCTTGGGTTGACCTTGGATGCTCGGCCGTTGTCGCTGAAAAAATGCTGGTATGTGTTTGGATTGCTGGTTTGCGGCTTGATCGGTTTTGCCGCCGGTTTTCTGCTTGCCATGCCGCAAGCGCTTGATTGGGGATGGTTTACTGCGGGGCTTGCTTATGAAAAAGCGCGTGTCTTCGGTGAGACGCGCACGAATTTTGGTCCGTTACGCGATAACACGCAATTACGTTATCTCCTGCATCTGCGCCAGTTGTTTACAGGATTGCAGACGCTTGGTTGGGGTTGGCTTGTGTTGGCTGCGGCCGGTGTGCCATGCGCGATCTTATTGCGTGTTTATCGCCGTTTTTGGTTAATCACCATTTTTTTCCCGGCCTGTTTTGGCTTGTATTGGATTTTTATGGCGCCCTGGGTGCGCAGTCAGGAGTTTATGGCCTTTTTGCCGGCCTTGGCCGCGTTGGCGGCGCTGGCGCCGCTGGCGCTTTGGCGGGCGGGCGGTTGGGTGTGGCGTTCGGTTTTACTGATGTTGTTGCTGGCTGCCATAACGCAGAGCGGTATCAACAGTTTGCGGGTTGCTTCGCTGTTTTTCTGGAAAGATACGCGGGTGCTGGCCAGACAATGGCTGGACAAACATCTGCCACCCAGCCGTGTCATGGCGGTTGAAAATTATGCCGAACCGGCTTGGTCTGATCCCGGACAACCTCCGGTTTATATTTACAAGGTGGAACGCGATGGGTTCGATTATCTGGTCGAGAAGCAAGCCGATTATTTGTTGCGCGCCGCCGGCATTACCGGGCGCGGCTTGAGGCATCCGTTGACCGATAGTTTGTATGATGAGCCCCGGGCGCGTTTTGATGAGTTTTTAAAACGCAGCGAACTTCTGCGCGCCTGGGCTTCGCTACCGCCTCAAGGCATGGCCACTTTCGTGTCGCCGGCCATTGAACTCTACGGATTGAAGATCGCGCCACACGAACATTCGATCAACCTGGAGTTGCCGCAGCCTCTCTTTCTGAGCAATTATCTCAACGAACAAAACGGACGCCAGACATTTTGCGCAGTTGGCCGCAAGCTTGGCGCCGCCACTGGTCTTTTGCTTGACCGCAATCCGCGCACTATCGCTGTCGGCGGGCCGCAAGCGCCGGAGGGTCCGGTTTATCTTGTTTTGAACACAGCCGAGCGCGCAGCGGTGATTGTGGCGCGCGGTTTTGGCCAAACACAACGTGTGGCCCTGAATGCTTACGACACCGCCATCGTGCCTTTGGAGCGGCCGGCCTGGCGTCCGCGTCCGAATCAGTTTGAGCAAATCACGTTGCGGACGGAGCCGGTCAAATCGGTTGTCTATCTTCCGTGTTTTGCGCGTTTGGCATTCTCTTCGGAAGAAGCCGCGCGCATGTGCCTGGATCTTGGCGCGCGCCGGGCGGCGGCCGGGTTTGTGTCCGAAAAGGATCTGCTGCAAGCGAATGATCCTGCCCAAGCCTATTTGCTGGCTGTTGAAGGCGAACGCTGGAATTTGGCCGAAGCGCTGGAATCCCGCGCCGCTGCGGCAGCCGATCAGCTTGCGCTGATTTGCCGGGCCGAACCGGCGGCTGTGCGCATTAACGGCAACAGCGGCTTTTACTATGATGAATTTGCGCGCCTGCGGTTGAGCGGCAAACCGACGGTTCAGATTGAGGCGCGCGAATTGGAAGACGGCCGCACCATTATGTTCGAAAAAATGGTAACCGATTGTCTGGATCTTTCCGTACATGCAAGCCATGCGCGCGACGAACACCCGCTTTGCGAAGCCGCCATGAATCTGCCTGTCCGCCTGGCGCGCGGCGTTTATACATTTCAGGCCAACGTATTGGCGCATGCCGCGCCTTCGTCGGCCACTTTGTCAAACCTGGTGTTTGAACTGGTGATTGAACATGGCGCGCAGAGGGCGGCGCAGTTTTTGACTGCTTGCCCGGGAGTCTGGACAAATTGCGCGCTTGAATTTAATGTCCGGTGTGAAATACAGCCGCGCCTGCTTGTGCGCGCCGCCATGCCGGCGCGCCTCTTGTTGCGCGCCACGGAGATACGATGGTCGCTGCGTGGCATGGCCGGCGCTTTCCGTGAAGAGCTTGTTTTGGCGCGCGCGCGGCATCATGCGCATAGAGCCGATTATGCTTCCGCGCTGCAGTTGCTGGCCGATTTGCCTGCAACCGCGCATGGCGCCCGCGATTTGGAGCTGCGCCAACTGGAATTGGAGTGCCGGCTTGGCTTGCAAGACAACGATCTGGCGCGCGCGGCGGCCAACCGGCTTTTGGAACTTGCGCCGGACGATTACCAAAGCCTCTGTGCGCTGGCCCGCTTCCATCCGCCGCTCAAGCTGACGGCTGAAGCGTTGGCGGATAATCTGAACAAGCCGTTTGTGTTTGGAGACCTTGCGCGGCTGGCAACGTTCAGATGGTGTTCCGACACGCGCAAGGTGTTCTGTGTTTGGGAAACACTCCGCAACGAAACTCCGCCGTTGGCGATCACTTTCTGGATCCGCCGCCGCGGTGAATGGCGCAAAAAACAAACCCAGCCGCTGGGCGGTGATTGTTGCTCCTCGCGCGGCGAGAGGAAAGCCATGGAAATAAAATTAGATGATTTGTTTGCCGGTTATTCCGCCGATACCATTGCGCTCGGACTCGAAAGCGCCGTGCAATGGCATCCCGGTTCTGTGCCTGCAATTGGAGAACGCTTTGATGTCATGCCTTTTGCCGATCTCTTGCGCGCAGCTTTCGATCAGGCAAATAACCCACAATACTTACAAGCGAAAGGGGATCAAGTTATGCCGTGGTTCACGATCGAAAACAAAGCAGTTTCCCGGGGCGAAATGCTGTGTTTGGTGGAGCGCTCTGCCGCCGAGGCGCTTTTTCCTTGCCAAGGCGGATTTGGTTTTTTACTCTGCCGGCAGGCTTTATTGCGGCAAGGAGTTCAAAATTTCAATCTAGCCTGGGTGGCGGAATGGCAGACGCATCGGACTTAAAATCCGATGGCCCTAAAGGCCGTATGGGTTCGACTCCCATCCCAGGCAGATTGACCTCATCACGGCGCAGGCTCCTGAAAAATGAAAATTGCCTTCCATAGCATGGTCAGCCAAAGCTGGACGGCGGGATTGACGGCGCTGGAATTATTTTTTCATGCTTTGCGCAGACTGGCCGGAGAAGCGCCCGCAATTGCCCTGACCGTTTGGGAAAACAGTGTTTGCCGCCCACCCGCCGATTGGAACAATCTGATTGACGATATGATTTTGTTGCCCGCTTGTTCCGGTGAGAGCGGCGATTTGACCGCCCTCCTTCAGTCCCGGAGTGTGGATGTGTTTTTTTCTTTGCCGATTTCCACGGCGCTGCGCATCAGTCTGCCGCGAATTGTGTGGCTCTATGATTTTCAGCACCGCCATTTCCCTGAATTGTTTTCCGCCGAAGAAATTGCGCGTCGCGACCGGTTGTTTCTGGAGAATGCGCGTTCGGCGAAAATTGCGCTGCTGACGGCCGAGGCCGTGGCGCATGATTTTAAAGTATTTGCGCCGGAACTGGCCGGAAAGATTCGCGTGCTGCCGTTTGTGCCTCATATCCCGGAACAGGTGTATCGGGAGGATCCGCGCGCTGATTTGGCGCGTTTGCATTTGCCGGAAAAATTCTTTTTTCTGCCCAATCAGTTTTACCGGCACAAAAATCATGCCGTTGTGCTGGATGCTTTGCGCTTGCTGCGCGAGCGCGGCCGGTCTGTTACCGTTGTTTGTACCGGCAATATGCCGGCGCCGGAAAAAACACCGTTCTTCAGGGGGTTGATGGATCAGCGCGCGCGTTATGGCCTGGAAAAAAATTTTATTATGCTGGGCTTGGCGCCCCGGGATGTTTTTTTCCGGCTGATGCGCCAATCGGTTTGTGTTTTAAATCCGACCTTTTTTGAGGGATTTGGATTGAGCCTGGCCGAATCCCGTTTTGTCGGCAAGCGGGCGCTGGTTGCCGATCTGCCGGTTTTACGGGAACAGGGACATCCTTCGGCGGAATTCTTTAATCCGGCGGATGCCGGAGAATTGGCCGATAAAATGGCGCATATCTGGGAAGATGGATTGCCGGGCGTTATCCCGGCGCAGGAAAACGCGGCGCGTAAAAGTCATTTGGCGGAACAGGAACGTTTTGCGCGCGGGTTGCTCGAAACAATCAAGGCGGCTCTGGTTTGAGTTTGCTGCGGTTTTTTTAGCCCGGCGGGTCTTCCTCCCGGAAGACCCGCCTCATTGCGTCTATTCCACATCAAGGCCGCGTAACGACCAACCCGGGAAAGAATTCAGAACAAGCCGATATCCGGCAAACGCCTCGTTCTGATCCAGCTCAAGGATTATGCTCATGCCGTCTGCGCCGGCCTGCGCCAGCAGCAGGTTGCCCGCCAAGCCTTGTGCAATCCAGCCGGGTATGCCCGTTGCCACGATGCGCATGGTCTGCGGCGCGCCGGATTGATTCAGGCGCGCGATGCCGATCGAACCATCAGCTTCGGCTTGGATCAGCAGCCGGTTGCCGTCAATATCGCAGGCGCGCCAGCCCGGCGCGGTTTCGGCAATAACAGTGAATTTGCCCGGAGCGTAGCCTGCCCCAAGATGCAAAAGGCCGATCATGCCGCCATTGCCGGCCTGCGCCAGGATGCGTTCGCCATCCAGGGCGCAGGCAATCCAGCCCGGCGCGGATTGAGCGATCACAACAAAGTTGGTGATGCGTCGCGCGGCGTTCATTTCGGCAATGCCGATTGCGCCGCCGTCGCCGCATTGCGTCAGCAGGCGGTTGCCATCGCAACCGCGCACAACCCATGGCGCTGCATCTCCGCCGATTGCGCCCAACCGCATGGCCTGTCCCTGTGCATTCAAACCGATTTCGGCGATTGCGCCGCCGATTGTGGCTTGCGCCGGAATATGCAGAGTCTTTTCGGGCGCAACCATAAAAATACCGGCGGCTGAGCTGACATAAATCTGGCCGTTCCGTATCCGCACTGTTTCCATGCGCGCATCCGAACGCGCCAGCACTTCATAGCCAAGGCAAACGCCGTTGTGCATAAGAAGTCTTTGCAATTCGCTGGGCGTGGTGAATGAAGTGGCGCTGATCAACGGATGCCCTTCGTGATCCACGCTCAGACCGCTTGCGCCATCGCCTGTGGCAAGGGTTGCCAGAACATGTCCTTCCGGTTTGAGCGGAGCATTCTCCGGGTTGGCCGTAGCCCGGGCAACCTCCGCCGCGCTCCAGCGATAGACGGTCGGATCGCCCTGATCATAACCTTCCGCGTAGTATAGGTTGCCTTGCGCATCAAATGCCAGCGGACCGCTTGCGGCGCCAATTGCGCCAAGTTTGATCAATGGGTTGTTGATGAGAGCGCCTTCGGCGTTTAGTCCGCTATGATAAATCGCGGCATTTTGGCCGCCGGCAGACCAGAGATCGGCGCCATTCCGTGTTGTCAGTTCCCATAAGTCGCTTGTAACGGCCATGTCTTCCGGCGCCGCCGGCAGAGTTGGGTCATAACGAAAATATTTATAAGTCCAGCGTGTATAAGTTCCGCCGTCATTAAAATAAATGCGTTGGCCGATTGCGGTAACTCTTGAGCCTGCAAAGGCTTCTGCATCTGTGTAAATATTTGAGACCGCGCCGCCGCGCCGCCGATAAACCGATAACCCGAGCCCCCAGTCCGGGCGGCCGGTTGAATAATACAGATCCCCGCTTGTATCCCAGTCAAAAGACACCAAAATTTCAGTTGCATGCGGATTGGCATAAAATGTTTCCGCTTTGTAGCCGCTGCTGCCGATAAATGCCGCCCAAGCCTGACCGGCAAGTGTCGCGAGGCAGGCGCATAAACACAATTTTCCCGCTAATTTCATTTTGCTTCCTTCTGATTTTGTTGTTTTATTGAAACCACATCATGGTGCTGACAGAACAATCCGCTTATTTGTATTCCGGCGCCTCCTTTCTGTTTGCGCTTTTGTTGGTTGTTTTAATCGCGCGCCAAAATCCTTTCCATCCAGATGGCTGTAACAGCATCCAGGTCAAATCCGGATTTGTTGCAACTGCGCATTGCGGCGCTAAATTCTTCGTTATGATGAACGAGGTCGCCGTCATCATCAACAATCCAGCGGTTGCCTGTTGATTGAATGCGCACATAACGGATCCAGCTTAATCCGACATCCGCAAGATCAAAACTATCGCCGCCGGAGACTTCCGGATCAGTGGGGTCGGGGTCGTAACCGTCGCTCATTACAGGATTGACCCCGGCAAACCCGGAATTGTAACAATACGGATGCCGCAAATTGAGTTTGCGGCTGTCGGGATGATAACGTGGCGAGAAATCAATGCCGAATTGCCGCCAGTTGAGCCCGTCCTGACTGACTGAGATTATGGCCGGTTCCATAAAGCGCGTTTCCGGATCGGGCGTTCCCGAAGCGTCGCAGATATAAAAAACATTTTCAAAGACGGTAAAATCGGCGCCGGGTCCGTTCCATACCAGATTATCCGCGAATTCAAGCGTAATCATGCCGCCATAAGGCGCGGATGCTCCTCCATCGTCATTAACGGCGGCGCCGAGCGAAACGACGTCAGTTGAACCCCAGGCCAAACCTCTTCCGCGTGGAGGGCCGAGAACAATTTGCGGCAGTTCTGAGGAGCGGAACGCTTCCGGATGCAGTAATGTGTGGTTGACCAACCGGTCGGCAAACGGATCGGTTTTAGGCGGCAAGGTTGCTTCAAGTTTTGGCGGTGGCGCCGAAGTTATGAGCATGCCGTTTCTTTCGAGGAACGCAGTGTACCAATAGTTGCCTGCGCCGAGATCGCGGTCAAGGCATGTAGTTTCTGCGCCGAGATATATGGTTGTGCCTTCCGCCGGTGTCAAGGGCATTGCGCCTGTGCCGCGCACAATGCGCGTTTGGAGATTGTCGTTTGACAACGGCAGCCGCCATTGCAGGGCAATGCTGTTGCGGCTTAAAAACGCCGTGAAATCGGAGACGGCCAGGGGGACTTCCGGCAGAATTTCCAAGGCAAATTGCCTTGTCTGCGCCTGTTCGGCGGCGTCTGCCACCCAAATGCCGATTGAATAAAGGCCGGCATCCGACGGTTGGCCGGCAAGGATGCCGGTAGCCGATAATTCCAAGCCGGGCGGGAGTTCGCCGCAAACACCCCAGCGGTATGGCTCCATGCCTCCGGTTGCCCGAAAGGAAAATTCAAACCATTCCGCTTCATACACCGGCGATTGAGGGATGTTCAGAATGCTTAGTCCGGTTCTGACATGGAGCAAAAATTCCTTAAAAACGCTTAGTTGCTTGTCTTCCACGCCAAAGATCAGAGGGATGTCGGTCTGCGTGGCGGAAGCGGCAATTTGTCCTTCAATCACGCCTGTATGCGGATCAAAAGCCAGAAGGCCGATCTCGTCCAGACTGCCGGCTGCGCTCCAGGCATATGGCGGCACACCGCCGGTTGCTTGAAGTTGAAAATGATATTCCCCGCCGGGGAAAGCGGGCGGCAGCCATTCCGTGATAATTGCGAGATTCAATTTGGGCTGAATAATCAAACGATATTCCGCCATGTCCTTGCCGCCCCGGCTGTCGGTTACTTCGATCAGCAATTTGGTCGAGGTCGCTTCGCCGGGGATGCCGGAAAGTTGCCCGGAATGCCGGTCAAAAGAAAATGAGCGCGGCAATTCGCCTTCAACAACGGTCCATAAGTAAGGAGGGAATCCGCTTGTGGCAAGAAAACGCAAATCGTAAGGCGCGCCGACCAGGCCCGGCAAAAGCGAACCGGTTGTAATGTAAACGAGATTGGTGCCGCCGGCGATTGTGGGAATCCATTTGTCTGCCCGTTTGATAACGCCGAACCTTTCCCGGATTGTTTTTTCCTTAAGTTCAGCGCGCAGTTGGGCATCGGTCGCCGGCCCGTCTTGCAGGACATTGTCTTGTGCGCCTTGACGCGACGAAACGGCTAAATCAAACATAATTGGCGCGGTATTGCTAACCGACTGGCCGGTATCTTGCGCTTGTTCGCTGTGCTTTGCCGGCGATGGTGTGTTTGGGCCGTTAACGCGCCG
>CAZMFH010000080.1:0-10500 GCA_964565485.1 uncultured Verrucomicrobiota bacterium
CATTTTTGGAGTGGCGGATAATTCCACCTATTTTGAACAGACTCCGACTGCTGAGAAACGGCGCGGAGAAGATTTTTGTCAAGCGGCTTTTGCTTGGGCCTGCTTTTCCGACAGGCGAGCGATAACCCAAAGATTATGCGCCAGCACTGCCCAGGCGACCCGCAATGAGCGTCCAGCAAAACCTTTGGCCGGCATCGGATCGCCAATGAAATTAACTTTGATGATGCCGATGCGGCCTTCGGTCTGCGCCCGGCGGGTTTGTTCTTTCACAAAACGCGATTTTTCCCTTTGCCGTTGCAACCGCAAAGGGTCTTTTGCTGCCACGGCATTAAACCACTTCATGTCAGTCAGGTGTTTTTGATTATCGCCGCTGTCATAACCGCGATCACCGGCCATGGAGATTTTAAAATCGCCGTGCGGAAGCAATCCGGCCAAATCATTTTTCAACCGGATGGCACAGCTGGGCAACAACCGGGAATCAGCCGGAGCTTGTTGCTTGAAAAGTTCATAATCCACAATTAAACCCTGTGCCTGTTCGCAAAGCAGCAAAGTATTACCGAACTCCACTTCGGCATTCGCCTTGCCGCGCATAATCACATGAATATCCGGTTCATACAGGCTGAGGATTTTCTCCGCGTTTGCCACTGGCCGCTCGCCGATAATTCTTTCATGCGCTTGGCGCATGGCCTTTGGCAACTGATCTAAGATGTTTCGCATGCGCTTCAAAACCTGTTCCGCCTGTCGCCTGGTCCAGTCTGTTTCAGACCAGCGCGTGTGTAAAAGATCGTAATAACACTCTCCATGTTTGCGAATCATCTTGGTCAGCTTCTTCAGCTTACGCAAAATCATTTTTCTGGTCTTGGCGCTATCCGTTCTGCGCCGCGCAAAAGTCATCTCCATGCATAACAAATTCATCCGCCGCATGAGCATGGCCGGTTCCATTATCCTGTGTTTAAGCCCGTGTTTCCGGATCAAAGTAATTGCCGCGAGCAAAGTTCCCGCTCCATCCCGCAACAGTGTCCAGTCCACCGGAAAATGAATATTGGCCGGCACGCAGGTGCTGTCGATAAAAAACCTGTCCAAATCAATCTCATGCTTCAGTTCAACATTTTGCGCGCCGTCTTTATCGGCAACATACCGGATCAACATCTTGTTCAATTCCTTGAGCTCTTGCGGCGTAATCATGTTCTCATACCGTTGCAAGGTGCTTTTCGCCGGAACCTTGATCACGTCAATTTCATTAATTCGGCAAAACCATTGCAAGAGGGCGCTCTCCGCCAGACTCGCCGCCATCCCGCGCAAGTCATCAGCCAATAGCAATCTGGCCAGCGTGCAGCGCAACGCTCGGATCGCATGTTTAATGACATTCTGTAATCGCCGTGCGCTTAACTTTCCTTGCGCTTCCGCTAGTTTGATTCTTTGATCCACAAACTGTTTCTCCAGTCCGGTAACTATAAGCGCCTGGTCGATCCGCTCCAGAATCAAGCGCCTTTCGCGATAGTCGGCATTGCCGACAATTACCTGCAAGGCTGGACTTAAATGTTGCTGATAAATCATTTTTTGCATATATTGTCCTCGTTGTGTCCAAGAGCGCATGGCGCCCTTCATGCAATATGCCTGTAAGCATATTGCAGCGAAGCGATATGTCAACAACATTTTTGTGAAAAATATTAAACAAACTGTTTTGCGCCTCAGAGAATTGCATCGGCAATTAGCGCGATTAGGCCCTATCATGCGCGGCAGCGTCGTCAAGATCGGGCCTTACAAGCGCCCCATTTTTTCAACCAAAAAGAATCAAAAAACGAGCCTCGTTTATCTCGGAGAGGATCGCGAGCAAGCGGCCGAGACGTGTTCTGATAATTACCGGAAATTACTGGACATTGTCGAGGAGATGACTATCCTGAATATAGTTTTATTGAAACAGCATCTTGACCCGGTCGAGTGCCTTAAAAAATCAGAAAAAAGTTCGGCAGATTGAATTATAAGATGTGTTTTTTAGGCTTCCTGCTGTTTTTTGCATCTTATATCGTGTTCCAGATCTGAATTTGAACCTTTATTTACCGGCTTTCTGTCCCTTTGGGACAAGCCCTATATACGGCGCTTGCAAAACTCCGGAATGTGCCGTAAACATGGTGTTGCCGGAAAACTCACCGGAATTCAGTTTTCTGTGCTTCCGTGTGCCATTTTTGCTTGCTTTCCTCTCCTTTGTATGGCACGTTGTCTGTCAACAAGCAATACGAAGCGCAAACCCTTGCGAGCCAGCGGCCAGTTTTGCTCTGACTAACGGCTCTGGGGAGTTATTGGTTGAACGCTGGTTCAAGCGATATGCCAAACAAAAGTGTGCGGGGAAACATGGAACGAAAAAAAATATTAGTCGGCTTGATTGTTTGCCTTTTTTACACTCATTTTCTGGCGGCTCAAACCAATTTCCTTGTTGTTCCGCCTGGGACGCCGGGGGTAACGCCGACTTCGCCCTGGGATAGCTGGGATATTGCGGAGACCGACTTGGTGGCGATGGTTAATCATGCCAGTGTGCCTGGAGCGGGGAATACGATTTGCATTTCCAACGGAACATATTTTCTTACCAACCAATTAAATGCTTCTTTCCTGACGATCACCGGTTTAAATGGCGCCGCCGCCACGGTTTTGACGCGTACGATGGATATAACCAATCGGATTGCGACTTTATCTAACTCTGTCATTGGCGGTGTAACAGTTTCCAACGGCCTTGCGCGGGATGGCGCCGGTTTGTATCTCGTTGGCAGCATGGCAAGCAATTGTGTTTTAATCCATAATATCGCGACTAATATGGGTGGCGGCCTTTATCTGACGAACAGTTATGCCGTCAATTGTCTGGTCAACAGCAATCGGGCTGCGCGCGGTGGCGGGGTGGCGGTTGCCTCATATTCCAACTTTCTGTATAACTGCACGGTTGTCGGCAATACGGCGACAGCTTCGGTTGGCGGCGTTTATGCCTGGACAAACGCGCTTGGCTCAACCGGATATGTTCATAACTCGATTGTCTATTTCAATCAAACCCTGTTGGGCAGCGCATCCAATATTATAAACACCGATATTACCGCTGGTTATCTGGTGTTTTCCAACTCTTGTGTTGCGCCAACCAACGGGATGAGTGAGGGCAATATTGAGCTTGAGCCACAGTTTATAAATTATGCAGCGCGTAATTGCCGGTTGTGCGCCGGTTCGCCTTGTCTTGATGCTGGCTTGGTGATGGCATGGATGACCGGCGCCAAGGATTTGGATGGCTTGCCGCGTATTGTGGGCGCTGGCGTGGATATGGGCGCTTACGAACGTCCGAATATGACGATTGATCCGTTGCAGATCACCAACAAGGCTATGCTTGGGTTTGCCACAGGCGTAACTTTCAGCATATCGAGTGTGGCAACCGATTTGGCTTGGTCGGTTTCTTCTGTGGCAACATGGATTGGCTTTGATGCCACGCAAGGTGTTGTCGGCGAAAGCGGAACAGCGCAAGTCCGGATGACCAACGATTCCGCTGACTTGAGTTCGGGGCAATATGACGATGTTGTTCTGATAACAGGCACAAATCTGTATTATACGGACATGATCGAGTTGTTAACTGTTTGTTTCCAGGTGATGGAGCTTGAGGTCGTGCCGTTGCAGATAACCAATCTGCTCATGCAAAGCGCGGTAATGACGGATACGGTCAGCGTCAGGAACATCGGGGCCGGCGTCATGAGTTGGTCGGCGACCACGAATGTGAACTGGCTGGTTTTATCCGGTGTGGCGGGGGTGTTGACCGGTCAGACTGATTGGGCCACCAACAATATTGTTGTGACGTTTACAAACACCTCATTGTTGCCGATCGGAACCAATTTTGGCGCTATTACCGTGCAAGCGGAAGGCGGACGCGCCACCCAAATTGTGGATGTGGCGTTAATCGTTAATGCGCGGCCTGATTTGCGCGGGTCTCCCGGCAGTATTTATCAGACCGTTATGCAAGGGCAAACTGTGCCGTCAAATACGCTGACGATTTGGAACGGCAGCGATTTATACGGCATTTTTTACAATGTAACAACCAACATGCCCTGGTTGCAGGCGGGTGTCAGCACGGGGTATCTGGGGCCTTTGCAGACCAATTTTATTGGTCTGCGTTATTATGGCGTGGCGAATTTGAGCGCGCTGGGCGATACGCCTTCCAATTATTACGGAAGAGTTACGGTAACGGCCACGAATGTTGCCAGCGGTTCGCCGCGTAATATTGACGTGAGTTTGCGGGTTAATCCGCGTGCGCGCATGGCGTTAAATACGCATCGCCTGACCAATAGTGTTGTGCAGGGGCGCGATGCCGATTCGCGCCGGTTCGAAATCTGGAATACCAACCGGTTTTACACGCTGGAATGGACCTTGTCCGATAATGCCGGCTGGCTTGTGCCGCGGACAAGCGCCGGTTCCAGCACGGGGCAGATGAATGCGGTTGTGCTTGATTTCAGCACGGTTGGATTGCCGTCCGGCGTGCGGACATCGGTCGTAACGGTGGTGGGGCGCGCATTTGACGGGCTGAATCGCGATGCGGCGCTGGATGCCACGCAGCGGGTTGAAGTTGTTTTGACAGTTTTGCCGCATGCCGTTTTGGCGAGCGATTTACAGACTGTCTACCGGCGCGAGATCATGCGCGGGCATGATGCCGGCTCGTTTAGTTTTAATGTCTGGAATGCCAGCTCGGCGCCGCGCGGGAGGATGCGTTATCAGGTGGCTGCCGAATCGGCCTGGTTGAATATTACCGGAGCCGTTGGGGTTAGTACAGGCGAATATCAACAGGTTCGTGTTTATTATGATGCCGGCAGGGTCAGGAATGGCGTTTGGAATATCACCAAGCTGCGCCTGACGGCTGTGGACGAGTCCGCCGGCGGGTCGGCGGTTGGTTCGCCCATGGAGGCGGTGGTGGAGTTTTTTGTGCGGATTCCGCGTGGTTATGATTTTGGCGGCGGCGGATCGGGCGCATCGGATTTGGTGCTTTACCGCGAACAAACCGGCGAATGGCGCGTTTTGAATTTGCTTAGCGAATATTCAGCGGCAACCGAGTTTGGCGGTTATGGGTTTCAGCCGGCGCCCGGCGATTATAATGGCAATGGTCTTACGCAATTGGGGGTCTACCGTTCGGCCAGCGGCGGCTGGTATGTGCGGGAAATGGCTGACACTGAAGTGAGCGGTGTTGTCATCGCGGGATGGGTTGGCGAACCTTATCGAGTTATCAGTGGCGATTATGATGGCGATGGCAAGGCTGATCCGGCTGTTTATCATGAGGAAACCGGTTTGTGGCGCGTTTTGATGAGCGGGAACGCTTATCGTGAAATCACAGGGATTTTTGGCGGTCGTGGTTATCAGGTTCTGCCAGGCTATGATTTTGACGGCGACGGCAAAATTGATCCGGCGCTTTATCATCAGGAAACAGGTTTATGGGAGATTCTTTTCAGCCGGAGCGCCTATGCTATGGTTTCCGGTGTATTCGGTGGCGCGGGATACGAACCGGCGGTTGCCGATTATGATGGCGACTCGTTAGCTGATCCGGCGCTTTTCAATCGTTCAACCGGCGAGTGGATCATTCTGCCTTCAACCACATTGACCAGCCGCGGCTATACGATCTTTAGACGGATATTTGGCGGGCCGGGTGTGTCGCAGCCGGAATATCAGCGTCCGGCGCCGGCTGATTATGACGGCGATGGACTGGCTGATCTGGCGTTTTATGATTCGCGCGGCGGCTATTGGTATATCATGAGTTTTGATGGTTCCATTGTGGCCTGGAAAAAACCGCATGGTGGTTTTGGATTTGAGCCTTTGCGTCCCTGGTGAAAAATGATTAAAATTGCTGTTCTTGAAGAAGCTATGTTTGAAGCTTTGCGCCTGGCGGCAACACGTTTGCCGCCGGATGTTTGCGCCGCTTTGCAGAATGCGCTGGCGGAGGAAACCGATCCGCTGTCTCGCCGGCATCTTGAGGTAAGTCTCGATAATGGGCGGCGCGCGGAAGCCGGGCAGGGCTTGGTCTGCGCCGATACGGGGTTCCCGCTTTTTTTTATCACCGCCGGCAACAATGTCGCGCTGGAAGGCGGGTTTGCGGCCTTGCATAAGGCGGCTTCTTTGGCGACAGCTCGCGCAACGCGTTTAAGTTTTCTGCGTCCGACAATGGTTGATCCGGTGTCTCGCAAGAATCCCGGCGAAAATGTCGGCGCCGGCATGCCGCTGATAGACCTGCGATTTTGTGAAAATATGGATGGTTTGGATATTGTCGCCGCGCCCAAGGGCGGGGGCTCCGAAATTTTCGGCACGTTTTATCGAATGCTTTATCCGTCCGACGGTATGCCGGGGGTCTTGCAGTTTGTGATGGATTCCGTGCGCGACGGATGTTATGCGGGTAAAATTTGTCCGCCGGCCATTATCGGGGTCGGCTTGGGCGGCACGGCTGATCTCTGTATGCATCTTGCCAAACGCGCCGCTTTATTGCGCGCGGTTGGCTCGCGGCATTCTGATCCGGCGCTTGCTGAAATTGAGCAAAAGCTTTTGGAAACTTCGCGTGAGATGGGCGTCGGACCGATGGGCGCGCGCGGACGCCATGCCGTCATGGCGTTTCATATTGAAACAGCCCTGACGCATACGGCAGCGCTGCCGGTGGCGGTGAATGCCCAATGTCTGGTTGGCCGGCGCTGGCGCGCGCTGATTGATGCCGGCGGAAGCATAGCTTATACGGGAGCCTTGCCGTGAATGAAGCCGTTCAACATCTTTCCTTGCCGCTTTCGGAGGCGGATGCCCGCGCTTTGCCATTGGGCGCCATGGTAACGGTTTCCGGCCTCTTGTTTACCGGGCGCAGCCGATTGCATATCCGCGCCATTGAACAGAATATTTTGCCGCCGCTTGATTTTAAGCAAATTAACGCTTTTTTTCATGTCGGACCGGTTATGCGCAAGGTCAATGGCGAATGGCAGATTGTCAGTATTGAGCCGACCTCAAGCATTCGTTTTGAACGTTACAGTCCGGCGCTTGTGCGCCGCTTGAATTTGCGTGTTTTGATCGGCAAAACAACGATGGGTTCCGGAACAGCGCAGGCTTTGCGCGAGGTTGGCGGTGTGCATCTCAGCAAAGTGGGGGTATGTGGCAACCAATTGGCCGGGCAGGTGCGCCGTGTTTGCGCCAATCATTTTCTTGATGAGCTTGGTATTACTGAGGCTACCTGGGTGTTTGAGGTGGAACGGTTCGGTCCTTTTTTTGTTGATATTGATGCGGCGGGCAATAATTACTTTCATGTTTTGAACAGGGATGTCGAGGAGCGCCGCGCCTTGGTCAATCTTAAACTGGGTATTCCGCCTGATTTCAGGCCGACTGATGTTAATGCCGGGTAATTTCCAGCCAGCCCAGGTCGATCGGATTGTCGCGGCGTAATGCCAGACGCGAAGGCCAGGTTTTGCATTTCATCCAGCGAATTACGCGCTCGCTCAATGGTTTGGCCGGATCAGGCGGCGTCATGCGCAGAATATCAATACGCATCATGTGGCGGCGGTTGCTGGGCGGTGTTTGAACCAGTGTCGCAAACGGTATGCGCAGGATCAGCGACCATTCGTCTTTGCCGCGCCATACGCTGGCGCGCCAGTTTTCGCCGGCGCGCGACTCCCAGCGCTGCCAGCGCGCGCCGGCGGCATTGACCAGGAACATCTGGCATGGCCATAACCGGCGCGGCTCAATCATAATGCCGGCGCAGTCTCCGTTCCAGTAGGGATAGGGGATATGTCCGCTTTTATCCTGAATGGTTTTGATGGCGGCTATCTCGGGTTCATGACAGCGAATGCCGATATATAAGTTTTTACCGTCATGTCCGGCTTTCCAGGTTGTCTTGCGCGGTGAATGTTCGGTTTGCGCCAGGTTTTCAACCCAACTGTCGTGCGGACTCATTACAAATTCACAGGTTGCCTCCGGCAGTCGGTCCCAATCCGGACCGGTTGGACATCCGTTCATAACCGGTAAAACGCGGAATTTCCGGCATTGATAGATTGCGCCTTCCGGTTGCGCGCCGCTGTATTGCGCAAATAATGCGCGATGTTGCTTGATTTGGATTGCAATTTTTGGGAACTCGTTTTGCAGGAGATTGCGTAACCGGCGCATGCGCCATTTGATCAGCGCAGGATGATATTTGTAGCCTTCCGCCTCGGAGTGAAAGCCCAGCCTGCTGTCGGCGGCAGCAAGCGCAATCAGACGCCGGTCAAGTTCCAGTTCGCGCAGCACAATGGCGCGCATGCGTGCAAGGGTTTGTTTTTGTTTGGCGGGCGGATCAAACGGCAGTTCTTCGCGCAATAGATAAAAATCGAGAATATTCCGGCCGCTTTCAAACTGGATGCCAAGCGCTTCCGCCACACCCAGTTCGCGGCGTTGTTCTGTGCCGGCTGCGTATAGCTTTGCCAGGGGCGCAAGCAGTTGCAGTCCGCAATTCCATTCCCGCACCATTCCGTTGAAAAGGGTTTGGTATTCACGCGCCGTATGTGAGTAGCAAATCATTTCGCCGATCCGGTCGCCGCTCACGCCGTGTTTGATCTGCCAGGTTGGGGCAAGCGGCCAGTCGCGCGGGATCAGGTAAAGCGGCCAAACCGGTCCGTCATGAAACGGTCCGTAATATCCGGCCATCATGGCATAGGGAAATTGGCGATAGCCGTTTTGAAAGTGTTTCCAGGCCGCAGCCACGCGCGGCGCGTTTGCGCCCCAGTCGCGCCGCGCCAGATGTTCTAAAAAATCATGTTCCGATTTTGGAAACGGCGCAAAAGCCAGTTCGCCCGCCGCGCGTGTCATCAGCGAAGGATAAGAGCCGAAATACCAGCTGTACATGGCCGCGCTGACGCCGAGTTTGTGCATGGCCTTGTATTTGGCATAAAGATTGCCCGGAACAGGCACAAACGGCGCCGTGGCAACTTCGTGCGAACAACCAACCTGCAGTTTGGCCGACATGCGTGTGCCGTTGCGGACGGCGTTCAGCGCGCAGCGGCGGAAAATCTGGCTTGGCCCCACATACGAAAGCCAGTAGTCGCCCAGGAAACGAATGTGTCCCAGTTGGCGCGCGCGTCCGCCCGATTCAAAGTTATGTTGCAAAATAACGTTTCTGGGCACATGTCCGGCAGCATCGCCGGTCAGTTGCTCGCCCCAGATGGCGGGAGCATATTGGCTGTATGGCCAGGAAATCAGTTCGGCTTTGGGGTTGACCGCGTGCATGCCGCGCTCCATCGCCGCGAGGGTGTCGGCGAGCACTTCGCGCGGCAGTCTTTTTGAGCAGCGCGGACAGTTGTTTTCGGCTGCGCCGCCGGAATAACAATGCGTCGGACGTTCACCGACGCTGATGACAATCATGCCCGCCAAACCGGGGGCGGCATTGAAAATTTTGCGGGTTGTGTTTTCCACATATTGGCGGCCTGTTGCGCTGCTTGTGCAGAAATAGACGATTCCGTTGCGTTGGTGTCCGGCCAACTCCGGGTGTTGGCGCAAGGCTGGATTGTCATGCTGCAGCGCCGCCGGTTCAATGCAGAAAATGTAGATGCCGATCCCGTAGCGCGCGCATTGTTCGATTGTGCGATTCAGCTTTTCCAGGCGTCTTTCGGCATGGTTGCCGGAATTGGGGAACATTTCCGTTGCGACAAGATCTTTCCATTCGACTGTCAACCACAAGCCGTTGACACCGTCATGCGCAAGCCGGTTCAAATATTCGTCGGGATAATAATCAACTTCATCCATTAGCTCGTCGCGATTTTTGGGCGGGCGCTTGATCGGGCCGAAAAAACACCGCGAAATACGTGTGCGAATGACCGGCGTTTTGGTGATTGCGCCGAGTTTCAGGAAAGGCCCGCCGCTGCGCAGCAGTTCGTCTTCCAAAAAAAACAAGCCGCGCCGGATGCCTTCCGTGTCGCCTGCGAGGATGCGGCATTTTTGGCGGCCAACCTCAATCCGGTATGATTCCGGCATTTTAACAGGCATATGTTCGGTTATAATCTGGTAGTCGCCTTCATCCGGAATATTGCCCATTTTGAGGAAATACCGGAAATCGGCATAGGCTGTGCAGAGCATTCCCGCCGGATCGGTAAAATCGCAGGACAGGCGGATGCCACGGCGCAGATCGGCTTCCTGGCTGTGCGGCTGGAGTCTGTGCCATTTTATTGGTTGATGCAGGGGCGACTGCAATTCGCTGATAAATTCCCACGTTTCTTCAGGGGGCTGTTCCGGCAGGTGGAGCTTGCTGACGTCGGCGATGGTTGGTTTTTGCATGACGAATCATGTGTCTGATTGAGGTTTTCAAAAATTACATGCTTGCTTGTCAAAACGGAAAATAGTTTGCACATTTCAGGTTGCATAGACAAGTTTATTCCTTGCGTACATTTTTTTTATAAGGCTCATTTCGAGGTCAGGGCTGAGTCATGTTTGAAAAAGACGGCTCGGACGGGACGCTTTGCCTCATCATTATGGACAAATGTGGCTTTGGTGGGGCGAGACCTC